>NZ_CAXUNQ010000014.1:0-89714 GCF_964252615.1 uncultured Bradyrhizobium sp. | reverse complement strand
ATCGAGATGGAGCTAAAAGCAGCTTAAACATGTCCACTTTTTCGGGGGAAGATCAGTATTTGTCGTGTCCAAAGTGCCCACTAATCCGAATGCTCCTTTAACCGATACGCGTTCGGAAGGATTGGCCCGTTCTGAACCAAAAAAATCCTATCGTATTCCTAAGGCTGACCAGAAGGCAGTGTCCGCACGTGCGCCTGGGACGATACAAGAGATAAACCTTAAAGGTGACGATCTCAGTCATGATGATCTGGATCATGTGATAATCTCGCCGACGCACGCGGCGCGGGAGTTATTTGGACCACGGCGGCTTCTTGATCCAACTCTGCGGCATTTGCTCAATCCAAATAATGAATAGTTGCGAGCGAAAAGATTACTCGCTTGCCAGAGGGTCAGCGGCGCGTTGAGCGTGGGCGACAGCGGTGACGATTGAGCGCGTGTCTGCTTTCAGATGTCACGCGCGTGCGCAAGGCCGCGCACGGCGCATCGCTTAAGTCCAGCCCGGCGCAGAGGAACCGCGCGAAATTCGGCGACCAACTCTTCCATGGCATACCATTTCGTCGCAAAACATTTCTGATCAAAGCTGCGGTCGAACTGGGCCGTCTCGCAGCGAATACTCCGAATGCTCCGAGTCTATCATGTGCGCGTTCCTCCCTAACGCGAACGCAGCAGACGGTAAGCGTATCGAAAAATGCTCGTAATCAAATTTGCAGTAGTGCACCGGATAGACGGTGGCATAACTTGCTTGAGCTCTTTCGTCGCGGAATCTTTGCGAAGCTGTGTTTACAGATTGAAATCCACTCTGTTGCTGTGCCGACGATAGATCATTTTACGAGGGACAATTAATTGACGACTGACTCATGGCTATACGAGAATCACGGGGTCTTAAACCTATTGAGCGCACAGAACGTGCATTGCTGCTTCTCGCGTATTTCATCGACTTGGACGGCGACGTTCACCTTCCAATGTTCGAAAAATTCGAAGCCGAACTAGCCGAACTCAAACAGGCGGAGACGGCGCGCCAGCGAGCACGCCGTCTACTAGACGCTTACAGTCGTGACGGAGGCCGAAAGGCGGTCGCCGACAAGAACTTGAGCTTTAATTCAAGCGACGGTCCCTTGCCATATTTGGGTTTGCCGGTGCGGTGACCCATAAGGCTGTCGATCAGACTGTCGGGGGCCTCGGCGGCAATCAAGCGATCTTTGAAGCTGTGCCGGAGCGAATACAGCGAGTGTTGTTTTGTAGGACGCAGGCCGTGCCCCTCAAAATACTTGTTTACCAACGCCGAGAATGATGCCGACCTGTCCCGATAATGAGGGAATCCGCTTGGCCTTAACTTCATGGCGGCCAACGCAGCGCCGACAAGAGGAATCTCGCGCTTGGAATCTTCCGTCTTGAGCACTCGACCGTCCGGAAGGATTTCCACGTATGGGATAGGCGCATCCAAGTGGATCGCGTTAGGCTGAAGGTTCAAGGCTTCGGAGGGCCGCAAACCGGTGTCGGCAAGCACATAGATGATCAAGCGCGCGTCCTCGTTCAATCCCTCGAGCGCTCCATCAGCAAGCAGACTATTTTGAATGAACGACGGTTCGAAGGGGCTTCTCACATTATCGACCTCGCCCTTAAGCCGAAGTCCTTTAAAGATATCAGGCAGATTTTGACGGCGGCGGATGCTCATCTCCTTCAGCATCCGGCTCAGCATGCCCATCGATTTGTTGGCGGACTTTGCGGTGCACTCCCCTGTTACGACGCGCTCTCGCCACCATTCGCTGTAGTCGATCGCATCGTCATGAGTGAGTTCGGCGATGGGTTTGTCGCCGACCAGATCGACCAGCTCACCCACCACGCGCCTGCGGCCGCCCCGCCAGACCCGTAGCTGGTTGCGCGAGAAGTTTTTCGTTTCATCCTTAGTGGTCGTTTCGTATTCATCAAACAGTTTCGAGAGCAAGATCGAGGGCCGCTGCGTCGTGCCAAGCAGCGCAGTGCGCGCTCCCTTATCGTTTTCCAGACCATTTGCGAGAATGGCTTCCAGACGCTCGACACGCTTCTCCCATGGCGCCAACAGGAGCTGCGGATTGTCGAGATATTCGAACCCGAGGGATCGGGCACGCCGCCGGGCCTCGTCGTAGGTTCTGATCGCCTCGTCGCACCCGTTCCCGGCAAGCTCGCGCCAATGGGCCTCAAGCTCGCTATTCAATCGATCGGCAACCCGCGTCGCCCTTCGGCCTGTTCGATCGTTTGCAACGCGAACCTTGGTTGAGTGCCGAACAATCCCGCGCCGGTCGAACTCTGCGAACTCGACGGGAACGCGGCGAACGAAATGCCAAGTGCCATCGCGCCTTGTGAGGAAATCAGGCATGACCCCCTCCCAGGTTGGACGTTTTGTTAGACGTTTTGTTGGACGGACGGGCGGGCAGCGGTGCTCTCCAAGCCGAATTGCTCGGCCGGATTTTACCCCTGCGCTCCTGCTGACAGGCCGTAATTCTTGATATTTTCAACTTTTGTGCCTCCGGTTGGAGGCACTTCGGGCGGCGGTTGCTCAAACCGAATGGCGGAGGGGATGAGCATCGAATGGCGCACTCAGAAGATGAGTGTTCGAACCTTTTCCAGGCGTTAGAGGACTGGAACCATCAGCTCAAGCAGGCGAAAAAAGACTTCGGAGGATTGCATTTATGAGCAATCCCCCATCAGGACGGCGGGAGCGCTCTGCGCCGCTGTCTATCCGTTTCACGGAAACCGAAAAGGCCCGCCTTCAAGATAAGGCCGGTAGCGTCCCACTCGGAACGTTCATCCGCCAGACGATGCTGGACGACGGTATGACGCCGCCGCGTTGGTCCCGGCGGTCATACCCCGTGAAGGACGGCGAGGCCCTGGGTCGGCTTCTCGGGCTGCTGGGTCAATCCCGCATTGCCAACAACCTGAACCAACTAGCCAAGGCCGCGAACCTTGGAACCTTGCCGGTTCTCAAGGAGACGGAAGACAGCCTGAACGCCGCCTGCGCCGGGGTGCTGGAGATGCGGCGGTTGCTGCTGACGGCGCTCGGCATCGTCATCATGGATCAGGCACGAAGCGGTAAACCGTTGTCCGCTTCCTTTGCCGAGAAAGCCGACGGGAGCCGGTCGTGATTCTGGTCGGCTCCCAACGCGGCGGCGCGCGGCAGCTCGCCGCGCACCTGCTCAACGACCGCGATAACGACCACGTCACGCTGCATGAGCTGCGCGGCTTCATGGCGGACGATCTGCAAGGGGCGGTAGATGAAATCCGCGCCGTCGCCAAGGGCACCCGCTGTACGCAAGTCCTGTTCTCCCTGAGCCTGAGCCCGCCCAAGGACGCTGCGGCGGGAATCGACGACCTGGTCGATGCGGCCGACCGCGCCGAACAGGCGCTTGGTTTGGCTGGTCAACCGCGTGCTTTGGTAATTCATGAGAAAAACGGCAGACGGCACGCGCATGCCGTCTGGTCGCGCATCGATGCAGCAGAAATGAAGGCGGTCAACCTGCCGTTCTTCAAGACCCGGCTCAATGAGCTCTCACGGGAATTGTATCTCGAACACGGCTGGGAATTGCCGGACGGGCATAAGACCAACGGGTGGAAGAATCCGCTTAATTTCACGCTTGCGGAATGGCAGCAGGCAAAGCGCATCAGTCTCGACCCGCGCGAGATCAAGCAGCTATTCCAAGAGGCTTGGCAGCAATCGGACAATCTGCCGAGCTTCAAGAACGCGCTGGAAGATCGCGGCTACTTCCTCGCCAAAGGTGACCGGCGCGGATTCGTGGCGCTCGACATTCACGGCGAAGTCTTCGCGGTGGCGCGCTGGGCCGGGATCAAGATCAAGGACGTGCGCGCCAGACTCGGCGAGCCGGACTGTCTGCCTGATGTCGATGCCCGGCGCGACGAAACCCGCAAGCGCCTGAACGCAACCCTGCGCTCCCATTTGGCAAAGGACAAGCACGCCAAACAGGCGGAGGTAGGGTCTCTGTTGAGAGCAAAGCAGGCCATCGTCGTCGCGCAGCGCAACGAACGCCTTAGACTGGATAAAGGCCTACGCGACCGCCACCAACGAGAGACCAAAGAGCGAGCCGGCCGTTTCAAGCGGGGATTGGGCGCGGTGATGGATTTCCTGACGGGCAAGACCGCAGCGACAAAGCGCGCAAACGAAGCGGAAGCCTATCGCAGCTTCGTCCGGGATAAAGCCCAGCGCGAAGCGCTGTTCGGCGCACAGATGAAAGAGCGACAGGCGCTGCAACAGTGTCTTGACCAGACCTGCGCCCGGCATAGTCAGGAACGGATGCGGTTAACGCGGCAGATTACACACGTGCTCAAGGCACCCATACGATACGAACAGGAAGCCCAGCGATCGAACCACTTGCGCGGATTTGAGATGGATCATTAGCAACGGTGAAGGAAGATGAAGATAAACATTCTCGTTCTGATGATTTCAACGATGCCACAACCTCCTCAGACCCGCATAGTCGATCGTCCGTTCGGCACTGCGCTTGGCAATCCGGCATGCGCTGCCAACCCCCTATCATCATGGCGATCCTGATCAGATTCGATAGAGAATAAAGCTTATATATTCTTTTTGAACTATAGCGGAGCCGTCGTAACGCTCACATTTCGAAATCGTCACCTAGTTCTTTGGACTTCTTTGCGTATTTACCCATCAAAAGCTTCTGCGCATCATACTTCTCGTTGCGTGCGAGCTGGCAAGATTCCTCTTTGGCTATCTGCGCTTTCGCCTCCTTCAATGGAGTAGGTTCCAGCCGATCAAACTCTTTAGGCTTTACTTTTTCGGGAGTGATGTTTCGTAAACTTTTCGTCGGTGGACGAGGTGGATTAAAGGAACTTTGCGTCCCCATTCCCATAGTAGGAGCGGCAATGCCCCGAGGCGTCGCATCTCTGCGGGCCGCGAATGAAGGTTTAGGGTCGTGACCGGCGTTTCCATGGAGTTGCTTCCCGTTTTCAGGATCATCCTCCGGCATGCTTACGTTCCTATACTAGGTCCTAATTGCCTTAGCGCTAGGAACTCTCAACATACCATTGTACGAGCTAGATGCAAGTTCTAGTCGCCTTCGGGAATGGCCTCTGGCATCCAGTCTGGACGGGGTAACCCCTCATTTTCCCGATGCTCTACTGCCCAATGTACCCACCAAGCTAACGCGTTCGAAAGAGGGGTATCCCCGCGCATTAAGTCGCAGTCTACGATGTATGCTTCTACATCAGCACCTCGATCAGCCAGCCAATCGAGGTAGTCCCAATAAATATGCCAGAGCACAACGATTTCCGCCTGACCAAGAGCGTTCTTGACCGTACGGCCTACAAAGGCTTCACTCTCTGTCACTCCCAAAGCTTCCACATTTCAGTTTATCACGCTTTTTCATCGGTTCGCAACTTACGGGGTGATCTATGAGTGTGCCCTTTCCCCCTCGTGGCAGCGGTGATCCCGCCAGGCAAGAAACGGCACCCGCGGAAATCTGGGGGCATCCAGGTTCGTTAGGAGCGAGTTGGAATTGGCGTTTGGGAAAACTTCTTCTCGGCTGCCATGAAGATAGGCTCATCGGCGACCCCGACAGAAAAGACTTTTCGGGGAAGGTTGGAGAGGGCGATGATCGTCACGTGGTTACAGTCGCTGGCTCTCGATCTGGAAAATCATCGACAGTCTTAATCCCGAACCTGCTTCGATATCCGGGCTCTGTGATCGTCATCGATCCCAAGGGCGAGTTGGCAACACGGACGGCACAAGCAAGAGCCTCTATGGGTCAACAAGTCTTCGTTCTTGATCCGTATGAAACGTCAGGCTTCCGTTCAGGAAACTACAACCCGCTAGACGAACTCGACCAATCTTCGGCGACATTTATCGATGACGCGGCCCTTGTCGCTGACGCGCTGATTATTGGCAACGAAAAGGACCCTTACTGGACAGATGCGGCCCGAAATCTAATAGACGCATCCATTCTTTACATGGCGGCGACCAAGGGGGAGCTTTCACTTCCACGACTCCGGCGTTTGTTGCTGGGCGGAGAGGGAACACTTGGACGCCCCGAGTCGGATCGGGACAATCCCGACGACTACTTGTTTGTTCGCATGGCCGTGATGGATGCGTTTGACGGATTGCTCGCTCTTTTAGGCCGCGCTCTATTGCAAAAAACAGAAAAGGAGATGGGTTCCATCCTGTCGACGGCTCGTGAGCAGCTTAAATTTCTTGATTCGCCATTAATGGGCGCGGTTCTCAAATCATCGGATTTGCGAATACAATCTATCAAGCATTGCCCGACAACTGTGTATCTCTGCCTGCCCGCCAGTCGGCTTGCAACTCACTTCCGATGGCTTCGACTTGTTGTCACGCTTGCGCTCATCGAACTCGAACGGGACCCCACAGTGCCGGTGCACCCGGTATTGTTTCTGTTAGAAGAATTTGCTGCCTTGGAATATATGCGTCCCATTGAACGCGCTGTGGGTTTCTTGGCCGGCCATGGTGTTCGCCTTTGGGCTGTCTTGCAGGATTTATCTCAGCTTCGGACCGCCTATCCAAAGTCCTGGGAAACATTTCTGGGAAATGCTGGCGTACTGCAGGCGTTCGGCAATTCGGACCTTACTACGACTGAGTACTTGTCGAGGCGCCTCGGTCAGACGCAGTATCTTCACATGGAACGAGGCCGCACCTCCTCGGCAGGAATTGCCTCTGGAAACATGGGATACAATGAATCTTTACGCGACGCACCGTTACTGGCTTCCTCAGAAATAACGTTCCATCTTGCACGCGAGACAAACAGACAAATGTTGCTCGTACCCGGACGTCCTCCGATCTACTGTGATAGGCTTAGGGCGGAAACAATCTCATAATTCGAATATACCTGAAGGTGCCTTGTGACCGTCGCTCCGTGGACAACAGGAATCTCTATGACTGGTATTGGCACGAATGGGCCTGAGCTAGGAAGCGGGCAGCGGACCGGTAAGATCGTCATAGTCGGGTCGGCGCTTACTGTTCTAATCATAGGAATATTTCTAGACCCGATCCTGGTGTTGATCGTGCTTCCTTTCGCACTGGTAGCAACTTCGTATTTTAGCCATTTTGCAGGGTGGCCGCTGCTACAGAAAATCTGCGCTTTGGTCGCCGCAGTAATTCCGATTGTGCTGGCATCAGTTATATTTTTCAGAACCGGAAAATTTCCGTTTCTGCCATTGCTTTTAACCTCTCTAATTTCCTGGGGATGTGGCGTTTTAGCTTATAAGCCTGAAATATTACAACATTTCACCGGCAAATTAGCATTCGCAATGAAAGCTCTTCTGTTTCGAGAGGATCAATCAAAAACTGCCTCTGGTTCACGGAACAATTTTACTCACCACATTACCTCGCCCAAGCTTGATCCAAACCCATCCTACAGGCCTGTTTTTGCAAACACTTCACGTCACGCTATTGAAGGTGTCGGGACCGTTTTCAGTGTTTCATGGACGGACTTTTCGCAGTTACGTTTCGCAGATCGCTACCACCTGTTGCCTATTTCACTTGTTTCCAGCGGGTATGCATTGGTTGTCGGCCTTCCATCAGCCATGTACTTCGGCATTACTATGCAGAGCGTATTTATCGCGATTATAGTCGCGACAATAGGATTATGGACTTACAAATTTGTTCATGAACGCTATCGCTTCAGCTCCAGATCAATTTCGTTTTTCCCCGACGGATCAATTTCGTTCCGCAACCCTCCTTCTTATCAGGCGGGACGAACTGTGAATGGCAAAGATTTCAACATCTAGGATGGATTGAAGCGGATCACTTCGATCGAATATACGAAAACAACAGATTGGCTTTGGGTTGAAGCCGACCGCGTATTCGGGATCGATCACTGGTACGAAGTACATATTTTTCTGGGAGATGAATGGAGAATCTCCGTCTCCCGTAATCTTGGGTCTAGAGATCATGCTCATCAGGTTACTGCCCATCTAAACAAGCTTTATTCTCATATTACACGCCCGCAGCCACGGGCGGCCGGGCCATCTAATCGGGTTGTCGATTAGCTCAGCACTTTAGGGGGTGTTGGCAACGCGTTGACAGATATTCTGCACCTCGCTTCGTCTTCTCGCGTCAGGTCCGGAAGTTAAAGTTAGCCATAAGAGGGTCATTGATGCCCACCTGTCTCAGACATCTGGTTCCTGCCCGGAATTCTGCGCATGCTGACTCGGCCTGCGATCGGATAGGCATCAAACCGGAGGTTCATGCCCTGCCGTCCTTGTTGGCCCAGCCCGCGCCGACGCGAATCCATTTCGCGGTCTCGCCTTCGCCGATCACCTGCCAGATCAGGTGGGTGGGTTGGCGTCCGGAAGTGTTCTTGCTGGTCATCGGTGTCTCCTTGCTTCGGTTTGCTCGGCAGGCCCTTTGCCCGTCCTTGATGGGGGCCACTAAAGCCGGGACCAATGGCCGGGCGTCACACGCTTGCGCGTCAGCGCAACCGCAAGGGGCGGAGCTGCACAAGGCGTAAGCCGCGGAAGCGAGCCGCGTTGACGGACGGACGGTCCCGGCTAGGACCGCATCCTGAAGGGACGGACCAGGGACGATCGGGGCCGATTCGAAGACGCCGTGTTAACTGCGACTACTTGCGCCAATACAATCTGGATTCTTTTCATGGCAGATGGCGACAGCAAGACGTTCGATCCTGAGTGCCTGGCGATCTACATCACGCAGCGCCGGTTCGGACTGCAAATCCATCCATCAGTCCGCCCACATTCTGATAGCGATTTGACGTTCCTCTTCGCCCATGGCCTGGAGATAGATGGCGGTCGTTTCCATGCGCGCATGGCCGAGCCAGCGCTGGACGAGATTGAGCGGCACGCCCGACCGGATCGCGTGAAGGCCAAAACCGTGCCGCAGGCCCTTGGGCGTCGCATGCAGGCCGTGCGTGATGCCCGCGTCGTTCATGACGCCCTTGATCAGTCGCCACGCGCGGCAGCGCGAATAGGGCCACAATCGCGCCTCTCGGCTCGCCGCGTCCAGGCCGTGGACCCGGTAAAGACATGCGATCAACGCGTCCGGCACCGGGATCTCGCGGATTACGATCGCCCTGGTCCGCTTCTTCAAGGAGCGGATCGCGATGAACCCGGCCGACGCTTCGACGGACTCTCCCGTCAGTGCCAGCGCCTCGGAGATACGCGCGCCGGTATAGGCCAGGGTAAGACAAAGGGTCATCACGTCCTGGCGTTCGCAACGGCGCGCGGCTTCCACGAATCGCGTCCGTTCGTCCTGGGTCAGGTATTTGCGCCGGCCTGATCCGCCGTAAAGGCTGCCCGCGCGCAGAGCATTCGCGGTCATGGCCGTCTCTCCGGCGGCACTGACGCACCGCATTGTAGCGAAACACTTCTCGTTATTCTGTCACCTTGGTTGCAGCCCTTCGTCTGCAAGGAGTTTGCCGGTGTGTCTTTTGGCGCACATCGGCTCCCATGCCCCGATTGGGTCAGAAAACCCTATAAAAGCCAACATGTTAAACAGAATAACGAGAAGCGTTTACCGTCCGTCCTGCATTGGCTTCGGGACGAACAACCGATTTCCGGTCTCCCGATTGAGCCTTTTCTGTTGGCAAGATAGGGGACTGAAGGATGACGATGATCTCGAAAAACAGGCGTCTGCGCGTGGGCCTGGTGTTCGCCGCGGTCGCGGGATGCGGGCAGGCGCAAGCCGCTGACATGCAGGCGGCGCGGCCCTACGCCAAGGCGCCGGTCGCCGTGAGCACCGTGTATGATTGGAGCGGCTTCTACCTGGGCGGCATGGTCGGCGGCCTTGGCGAGCGCAACGAGGCGACGACGCCCAATGGCGAAGTCACCGGCACCTTGCGCAACTATGCAGCCCGTTTTACAGGCGGCGGCTATGCCGGCTACAATGTCCAGTACGGCGGGCTGGTCCTCGGCGTCGAGGGCGACATCGCAGGCATTCTCGGCGGTCGGGCAGTCTCCTCCGTGCAGCCGACGATCGTTCCGGGCTTCACCGCATCGACCGCCTCCGATCCGCAATGGATCGCGACCGTCACCGGCAGGGCCGGTTTCGCGATCGACCGTTGGCTGGTCTACGGCAAGGGCGGCGGAGCCTGGGAAGGCACCCGCTACACCGGCAACGTCATCGATGGGGGCGGCGCGCTTTTCGCGACCCAGACACTGTCCACAACGCGCAGCGGCTGGCTGGCCGGCGGAGGCGTTGAATACGCCTGGAACCAGAACTGGCTGTCGCGGATCGAATACAACTACGTGGATTTCGGCACGAAGCGGGTTAATTACACCCTCGTCGGCGTCAACAACGTCGATTACCGCAACACCAGCCACATCGTGAAGGCGGGTCTTTCTTACAAGTTTGGAGGCTCTCCAGTACCGCAGTTTTGAGCGGCTGACGGACGGACCGGAAGGCAGAGGCCTGCGGCGGGGGCCTCTGCCTTCTATTTTTTGTTCGAAGCGGGCCTACTAGTTCTTCAGCACATCGTCAAGTGACGTTGCGACCACGTAACGCGCGGGATTATCGTTCACGGCCAGCGCTTTAAAATGCGCCTTGCCGCAGGCGATTTTCGCGCCTTCCTTATCGCGTAGGTCGTCCTTGAACAGGCTGCCTTTAGTCTCGACCACGAAGTAGAGACGTTCGACCCCATCCTTCTCGATGAGCACGGCCCAATCGGGGTTGTACGTCCCGAGCGGCGTCGGCACTTTGAACCAGCCCGGCAGTTTCGCGTAGACTTTGACGGCTTCGTTTTTCTCAAGCTGCTCGGCGAAGCCTTGCTCTATTCCCGCCGAGTCATAGACGACGCGCTCAAATACGCTCTTCGAAACCTCAAGGCTTTGCTTGAGGTAGCCCATCAGCTCTTCGGTCTGAAACAACTCTTGCGCATAGTAGTGCTCGTCGCCGATCCGCTGATACTTAATGCCATCCACAAATGCGAGGCGCTTGCTGCGATTGATGGTTTCCGCCGCGAGCTCAATGAAGTCCTGCGGATTGCGCTTGAAATCGTCCAGGCGCGTGCTGTCTTTGAGAATGCGCACAATGCTGCGCCGCGTGAGTTGTGTCTTGTCCTGAAGGTCGGTCAAAAGGTCCGGCAGCTCGATGTCAGCTTCATCGAGCGTAATGGGCGCGGCGCCGCCGATCTCCTTCGCCTGGACGCCAGCTTTACCAATGGAGAGATCGGCCTTGCGAACGTGCACACGGGTCTTCGCGATGACAGGGCCATCCTTCAGCGTCTTGACACAATCGGCGATCAGCTTCTCGTTGTCGAAAGCAACACGGTACGTCGTCTTGTGCTTGATGCGCTCCCATAGCGCTTTGAAGCCTTCGCTTTCCAGCACAGCCTGGCGGGTCTGAATGCGCACGCGGTCATCGGCGTTCTTGATTTCAAGTCGCCCAGCCAGCTTGCGCAGAATCTCGGTAATCTGCGCCGCCTGCGCGGCATATTTCCCGGGGATCTTGAGCTTGCCATCCTTGAGGGCAGTGCGCAGCGTGTCCTGCACCTTGCCCTTGGCATCCACGTAGCCCTCGGCCTTGAGGTGCTGCCAAAGCGACTGCGATTCCTCGAACCCTAATGGCTTCGCGACGCCCGTGTCATCAGTGACCGATACGCCCGCAAACTGGTGCTCCTCGACGATGCCAAAGCGGATGCCCGTCTCGTCCTCGATCTCCTTCTGGAGTTTTTCGGCGAACTCTTCGTAGTCCTCATTGGCGACGACGGTAAGCGTGTTGATATCGAACCCGCGCAGCCGCTCGCCGTCTTGGTTGACGCACAATCGCAGACCGCGCCCGATGGTTTGCCGGCGCTCGCGCTCGGTGCCGATTTCGCGCAAAGCGCAAATCTGGAACACGTTCGGATTATCCCAGCCCTCGCGCAGCGCAGAGTGCGAGAAGATGAATTTGAGCTTGGTATCGAAGCTGAGGAGCAACTCCTTGTCCTTCATGATGAGATTATAGGCGCGTTCGGCGTTGTCGCGGTTGCCTTGATTGTTCTCCGCCGTGTCGCTCCAGGTGCCTTTCTTGTCGATTGAGAAATAGCCGTTGTGAACCTCGGCCGCATCGCTCTCCACATCCACTTCCTTGAACAAGACCTGATAGTCTGGATGTTTCGCGAGCCGCCGGTACTCCTCTTCGAACATCAGCGCATACTTGCCCTTCACGGGCTGCCCGTCCGCCGTGTAGCTGCGATAATTGGCAACTTCGTCAATGAAGAAAAGACTCAAGACCTTGATCTTGAGGGGAGCCAGACGCTTTTCCTTGTCGAGGTGTTCCTTGATAGTGCGGCGGATCATCAGCCGCTTGAGCGCGTCGGCGTCGACATCGCCGACGGCCTGTCCGGGGCGCAACCACTCCTCGCTGCCTGGGACTTTCAGCTCGACCAATTGATCGCTCTTGGCAGCCCGGATTTCACCGATGCGCATATCCTTGTAGAGGGCGCGCTCGGTGACTTGTTCCAGATCGTCACCGTCCTGCACATTCTTCGGCAAGCGCCGCACGCCCGACGCCGTCTGAACATCCACCTCGACCTTGGCCGTAATCGCACCGCGCCTGTTGCTGACCGAAATGAGCCGCAAATACGGCTTGTTGTGCGCGCCATCGACGGTCATGGATGCCACTTCAATCTGCTTCACAAGCTTCCGCTCATAGGCATCGACGGCGTCCAGCCGGTACAACATATGATGCTTGTCAGCGTGAGTGGCGGAGTAACGCAAGGTGCATAATGGGTTCATAGCCTCTAACGCAGCCTTCCCGGACCCGGAAAGACCACCGTCCACGCTCTGCGGCTCATCCACGATGACAATCGGGCGCGTCGCGCGGATGAGATCGATTGGTCTTTCGCCACCCGTCTGTTCGTTTGCGCCTTTCCCATAGATGTTGTTCACATCCTTCTTGTTGATGGCGCCGACAGTCATCACCATGATCTGAATAATCGAACTAGTAGCAAAATTGCGCACCTGACCGAGTTTGCTGGAGTCGTACAAGAAGAACTCAAAGGGTGCATTGGCGTAGATGCTGCGAAAATGATCTTCGGTGATCTGAAGTGTCTTGTAGACGCCCTCCTTGATCGCGACCGATGGGACGACGATGACAAACTTCCTGAACCCGTAATCTCGATTCAGTTCGAATATTGTGCGGAGATAGACGTAAGTCTTGCCCGTGCCCGTCTCCATTTCGACGGTGAAATCTCCGGACGCCAAATCTTCTGATGGCTTGAGGCCGTTCCGGAGCTGAACGTCCCTAAGGTTGGTCAACAGCTCGTCATCAAGTAGCGCCAACCGGTTACCGATACCCAGGTCGCTGTCGAAAGCCTCCATCTGCATGCCGAGCGCATTGCGCGTAACGGTGAACTCAGTTCTGCAAATCTCCTGACCTCGAAAAAGATCGGCGACGGCATCGATGGCCTGGCGTTGGAAGTCGAGATCGGGTTCGAAGTGCAACTTCATTGCGCGGTGCTCATAGACTACGCACGGTTTCGAGGCCGTGCTGCTGGAGGATCGCCGTCATGTTGGTCTTGGCAACATCATCCGCGAATGCACTATCCCGGAACACGATCTGGCTCTCGCCAGCCGGAGCGAGTGCCTTGTGCCAATTCGCAACGCCAAGCGCGAGCGGCTCAACATCCTTGGCATCGATCTTCTCCGCGAGACAGGCCAGCAAAACGCCAGCACCGATGCTGTGAACCGCCTTACCAGCTACCTTCCTCGTCTCGATGGGGACGGTGAGGTCCAACCCGAGCTTTAACAGAAGCTCGAAAAGGATGTCCTGTCCCGTGCGGTCGGTCTTCAGATGCTCCGCCGCTTCGTCAAGAGTCTCCGCAATGTCATCCCTATTTGGGTCCCACATATGAATATTGCTTGTGTCCAGCTTGAATACGCGAAATCCAACGTCGCCTTTGAAAAGACTGTTCTCCTCACGAACCCTCTGTGCCGATCTACGAAGTCTCTCTTTTGTAATTTCAGCAATATTCGTCGGACGCCCTAGCTTAGTCAGAAAGTTGAATCCGATGGTTTGGTCTTTATTGTCCGCAAGTATCGGCTCTGGAAGCTGAACAAGAATGAAACGTCTCTTTCCCAAATCTACTGCATTCTGCGCCATGGTCGCGTGGCCGGTGGTTCCAGATCCAGCGAAGAAGTCCAGGATAATATCGTTATCAGATGTGAAGTACCTTATGAGTCGAGCAATATCGTTCCAGTTCTTTGGGTTCTCAAAAACTCGTTCGCCCATCAGCTGGACAAAGTTCATGGTCGCTGTTTGAGCATAGCTGTAGAACACGGAGGGCATCACCTGTCCTTCGCCTTCGAACAGATAGCGAATTTGTCGAGGCAGAGTGCTTTCATCCTGACCAAAAACCACTCGGCCGGAATCATAGGCGGCCCAGAATTTCTCTTTCGTGGGGTAGACCCAGCCGCCTGCAGGTACTTTGCAATGCTTCTTGGTTTGTGGATGGAGCACTTCATATTTCGGGCCGCCACCGCCGGGCCACGAAATATCACCGTCGTCGCGAAAAGGGCCGCGAGGACCGACTTTCGTAAAGCGGCCAAGCTTCTTCCGTGGATCGTCTTCGTCTATCTCTGCGAAATGAGCGCGCCAAGACTCTTTGATTTTGATCCAGTCGTCTGAAAATTGTAAGCGCAGTGAGGTGAATAATTCTCTAGCCTCGTCGATCCCTTCCTTCGGCTCCCTTAACTTCAGGTCCATCTCGCGCAATAGCGAGCGATCTTTCGCATATACAAGCATGTACTCATGACCAACAGAGAATAACTTAGCGTCGTTCTTTCGGTTGCGATCCCAGACAAGAGTTGCAACATGGTTCTCTTCGCCAAATATACTGTCGAGTACGTGGGCGAGGTTTTTACATTCTTCGTCATCCACGCTGACAGCAATGAAACCATCTGGACACATGAGATCACGCGCGAGCCTCAGGCGCGGATAGATCATGCTTAACCACTGCGTATGGAAGCGCCCCGAAGACTCGGTATTCGAACTTACGCGTCTGTCGCCCTCTAGTTGACCCGTTAGCTCGAGGTAATTCTTGATGTTGTCACGAAAGTCATCCGGATAGACGAAATCGCTTCCTGTATTGTAGGGGGGGTCGACATAGATGAATTTGACCTTGGCGGCATAACTTTTCTGAAGAAGCTTCAAGACCTCCAAGTTGTCTCCTTCAATCATCAGGTTCTGCGTCGTCCCCCAATCTACACTGTCTTCAGGTGATGGCCGAAGTGTTCCGGCAGAGGGCGTGAGTGCCAGCTGACGAGCTTTGCGCTTCCCATGCCAACTCAGACCATATTTCTCCTCGCGCTCGTCGAGCGCGGCACCTAGAAGTTGCTTCAACGTCTCAAAATCGATTCGGTCTTCGGTGACAATTTCCGGAAACAACGCCTTCAGTTGTGCGATGTTGTCCGCAACAACGTCGGCGCTCTGTGCGATGGAGTCCGCCTCGTCAATCTTCTTCATATCGCCCCCTTAGAGCTTCTTTGTCGCAACGTGTAACTCATCCTCCAGCCGTTGAATGGCGAGGTTGATATCCACGCGGCGGTTGATCTGTTTTTCCTTGGCGGCCTTCGCCCGCATCCCGGCAATTTCACGCGTAATTCTGGCGTAATCGTCGAGCGCCTTTTGCCGGGCGACCGCCTCAGCCATAGTTTGTGTCAGCATGTACTGACCCGTCAAGCGGGACGCCGCGACAGCTTGCAACCGTTCGATCCAGCCGGTGTAAAGGGCCTGAAGGTCACTGTTTGGCTGGTCGGCGAGCCTCAGGCTGTCAACAAAGGCGGCCTGATTCTCTGGCGATTCACTGCCCATTGAAACTTCAATTACAGCCCCGTCGAGGACAACGGCTATGGCTTCCGCTTGTGATGCCCGCTTATGGGCCACTGAAAGCCCGACACTGCCTGCGTGCTCGGCGACAAGAAGCAACGGATACGGGATCGCGCGATGTATCAGTTCAACCAGTCGAGTCACTTTAGCGGGCACACGGAACGACGCGATGAGCACCGCGATTTCCAGATATTCCCGCGCGTCATTCTTGAATGTGGGCACCCCGCAATTGGTAGGCTTGAGCGCCGCAACCCACATCACCTCTTCGATGCCGTCCTGGATTGCGCGCTTGTCTGCCGCCGTGGGCGCACCTTGTTCCAGAAAGAGCTTCTTCGGCACACGCTGATCGACGCGGGCGTCTGGCGGTAATGCCAGCGCAGCAATGATGTCTTGCGCCTTCACGCCGCCGTCCCGGTCTGGATGGCGGGCAGAACAACAAGATAAGCCACCACCTCGAAATCGTTGATCCCCGCGAATTCACCTTTCTGTGCGTGCGTGCCGCCGGGGGTGAACAGGCTCGCGACCGCGCGCTCTTCTTTCTTGCCGGTGATGGACGCGACCGCAGCTGCCAGTTGCTTCTGCACTGCGCCCATGTTCTCGCCGTTGCGCGTCGCCGCGTCGAAGCGTGCGCTGGCATCTTGGTTCACGGCGTCTGTGTCGATGCAAAGCTTCTTCAAGCGATCGAGGACGTGCTTGGCCTGTGTGTAGGACAACAGCACAGCTCCATCATCGCCGATGTGGAGGAGATAGTGCGGGCTCAGCGGATAGCCCGGTTCAATGCCTTTTATAGCGGTGTCACTCGCTGCCCGCAGACAGAAGATGGCACCAGGGGGTACAATGGCGGGGCCTGTCTGGCTATCTGCGGTGGTGATTGCAAAGGTTCCGAACGGAAGCGTTTCCAATTGGGTCGGATGCTCTTTGATGTATCCGGCGAGGTCAATGCGGAAATCATTGAGCGTGAGATCAGCAATGGATACGCCGCTCGACAAGTCCTCCAGATCGATGACGGCTTCCTGAAGTTTCATGAGCTGTTGGCGGCGATATTCCAGATCGTTCATCGGGTCGCCGGACTGTTGCTCGATAAGGTTCTCCTCTCCGGTAGCCGAGATATCGAGCAGCACCATGCGTCCGCTCACGCGCTGTTCAAGATTGATGTATTCCTCTAGCTCAATGTTCGGCCAAAAATTGACCAATTGAATGGCGTCGTTAGGGGAGCCGATACGGTCAATTCGTCCAAAGCGCTGAATAATCCGGACCGGGTTCCAGTGGATGTCATAGTTGATGAGGTAGTCGCAATCCTGGAGGTTCTGTCCCTCTGATATGCAATCTGTCGCGATCAGAAGCTCGATATCGCCTTCCGCCGCCATTTCAGGCGGACGCTCCTTGGAGCGTGGCGAGAACGCCGTCAGGATGCTGCCAAGGTCCGTGCGCAGCCCGGGCAGCGTCGTCTTGTTGCGGCCCGCGCCGGTTACAAGGGCGGTGTGCAGCCCGAGCGCGGACTGCATCCAGCCGGAGAGCTGCTGATACAGATATCCGGCGGTGTCCGCAAAAGCGGTGAATACGATGATCTTGCGGTTGCCCGGATTGATGGGATTGCGCACCTTCTCTTCGATCAACGCCTTCAGCCGTTCAAGTTTGTCGTCGCGCGCCGGTAATACCTGCCGCGCGGCGTTGAGCAATGTTTCGAGCCGGTCGCGATCTTCCACGAGGTCCTGACGCCAGCGGACGCGGTCCACATCCTGCAATAGTACTTTGACATTGCGGCCTACCAGCAACGTTTCGAAAGACGGGTCATCGACTTCGATGTCGTCGATGGAGATTTCTTGGATTGGGTCTGAATGGGTGTCGATCTTGTCCAGCACTTCGATAACGTCGGAGAGCTGCCGCTCAAGCGTCAGCGCGAAGGAGGTGACTGCGCTCTCCATCCGCTTGAGTATGTTCACGCGCAATAAATGGATGAGGCTTTGCTCGCGATCTGCCTGTTTGAAGACCCGCTCGCCGCCATGCAGTTTTGTGCTGTATTTCTCGTCATACGCCGCCTGCTTGTGCGGTAGGACGTATTTCAGAGGCGCGTAAGCGCTGAGATTCAAGCGCCTGATCTCATTGTTGATGTCGCGGATCGAGCGGAATTCGCCCGCACGGTCCACGTCCGCTTTGACGTTGATCGGTGCGAGCCTCTGCGGGAATTTCCCCGTTTCTTTGATGCCGTAGTACTTTTCGATGTGCTTGCGCGACCGTGCTATGGTCAGGAGATCGAGCAGCTTGAAGTAATCGAAACCCAGCATGTCGATGAGCCGAGCGGGTTTGCGTTCATCCTCATCGAAGGTAAGCCATCGATTGAACTGCGCCTGCGCAAGTCGCGTCGTCGCCTCAATGCTGGGAATGTTGTGTTCGGCGAGGGCAGTGTCCACGCCCTCTGTAACGAAGGCGATCTGGTTCTTCAGGTCAGCCAGGCGGTTGTTCACTGGAGTAGCCGAGAGCATTAGCACACGCGTCTTCACACCGGCCTTGATGATGCGCTGCATCAGGCGGTCGTACCGCGTCTCACGGCCCTTGTGCGCCGACTTGTTTCGGAAGTTGTGTGACTCGTCGATAACGACGAGGTCATAGTTTCCCCAATTGACGTGCGAGAGGTCGATGTCGCCCGATATCCCAGCATCGCGCGACAAGTCAGTGTGATTGAGCACATCGTAGTGCAAGCGGTCGCCGGCTAGACTGTTGCGGCGGTCGTTGGATTTGTAGAGCGTCCAGTTGTCCCGCAAGCGTTTGGGACACAAGACGAGAACCCTGTCATTGCGTAGTTCGTAATACTTGATGACCGCGAGGGCCTCGAACGTCTTACCAAGGCCCACGCTATCGGCGATGATACAGCCGCCGTGCCGCTCCAGCTTGTCGATGGCGCCGATGACACCGTCCCGCTGGAACTTGAAGAGCTTCTTCCAAACAATGCTCTCGCGGATGCCAGTCGCCGACTTGACGATCTTGTCTTCATCCATTTGCTCGCCGAGGTCGCGGAACAGATGTAACAGCATGAGGAAGTAAACGAGATTGGGAGGCTTGTGCGCCGCGAGCGCGTTCAGTCTTTCGAGGAGCTGCGCTTTAGCGGCATTCGATTCAGGCAAGCTCGCCCAAAGCTGATCGAACCACGCGCCCAGCGTGGCGCTCTCATCCGTTGTTTCGGCACATTGAATAAGGGCGAGCTGATCGCTTGGCGTTAGACCGAGACCGTCTGTCGTAAACGGGCAATTGCCCGTAATGACGCGTTGGCTCGCACCGTTTGAAAGTGCCACGAAGGATTGTGGAAGCGCTTTTGCCGTGGATCTCGCTTGGACTTTCGCTTCGATCCAATTTGCGAATTGCAGTGCCAATGCACGCGTGCCTAGCCGATTCCTAAAGGGGCGTTCCGACTCGGCCCCGAGTAGCCCCGCATCAATAATGGCTCCTTCTGACAGTACAAGACGGCACCTCGCTACGTTGGCTAGTGGTTTTGCAAGCTCTCCGAATGCGTGAAGAGATAGCGATGATGCAACCATGTTCATGGCCGTGCCTGCCATGAGCGCGTTTCGCAGCTCATCGATCACTCTGTCATTGCCGCTATTCTTGATAAGCTTCATGCGTCCTCGGCTAACCCAATGAACATGCTATATAAATTCCTTGTCTACAACTGGAGAATCCTTATCCCTGCGAGGCTAGGCGTTCGTTTTGCTGGAGCGGAAAAACTCCGCGACTTGCTCGTGGGTGCCGAGGCGGCGAAACGCTCTTCGGTCGATGGGGGCAGGGAGAGCGAAGTCTCCCGCGCGCGGTTCGGCGGTAAGCCGCTGACTTGGGGACTCGGGGTGCACGGAGCTTCCGAGCGCGATCGAACGGCGGACGTTCGTCCATGGTGCGGTGCAGGTGGAGAGGAAATATCTCCACGCCCTGCTCGTGGGTGCCGAGGGGCGGCGAGACGCTCCTCGTGTCGATGGGTGCAGGGAGTGAAATCTCCCGCGCGTAGTTAGGCGGCAAGATGCTGACCATGGGGTCTCGGGGAGCATGGAGGCTCCCTGACGTGGTGATGAAACGGCCAGACGTTTCGTTGGCGCGGTGATGGCTCGATGCCATGAACCGCGCCATGAGCCGGGGGGATGCAACGGGGGCGCGCCAGCGGGCCCCCCTTGCCAAGATGGTGCGGTCGTATGACCGCACACATCTTGCGATCAGCGCGAAGCGCGCCGGTTTGCTATTTCCCTGCAATCAGATGCTCTGGTGGTGCGGCAGCCTCCGACTTTGGCACGCCAAGCGGCATAGCTTTTGCAAGTCAGTCGGCATCGGGTTCGGGTAGTTCAACGTGCAAGGCTTCGTCCAGGCCAGCCCTTAGTTCCGGATTGGCAAAGCCCGGCGCATTGCGCAGAAACCACAGTATCTTCTGATCGACAAGCCGCGCGATGACGCGGCTGCGCGCAGCCGGATTTTTGGGGTGGCGGCCGATCGGCCCGGCCACGCGAATGATCGCCAGCAACTGCGCGACCATCATGTCATAGACGGAATCGGACGGACGCTCCCGCAGGATCATCGCAAAATCGAAACGCCACCAGCTCTCGGCGAGATGATAGTTCGGCGCGCCGGGTGTTTCGCGGACGCCGCGTCGGCTGCGCAACCGATTGCGGTGAAACCTGAGAAGGGTGCGTTCGAAATCTTTATGGTCGTCCGGATCGTAGCGTGCCGGGCCGGCGCCGCCGTAAAAATTCATGAACAGGCCGGCGTCGTAGAAATATATCCGAATCTTGCGGTAGAGATCGTTGACGCTGTTCACGCTTAGGCCGGTCATCCGTGCCGTCTCGGTGGCCGTGTGATCGCGCACGAAACAGGCGAGCACCTTGCGGAAGCGGTAATCGCTGATCTTGGCCGCGTGCTGCAAGCGGCTTCCGCCGCGTCGTTTTTTGGAAACGGCGCGCGTCATGAGACAGCCGATCTTCGCTGCAATCTCAACATCATGCACCGTGCGCGATGATCGAAATCGCGCCGTTTGCTTGGAAAGACCCGCGCGTCCGGCCTCGCTTCGCTTCCATTTCCGAGATTACATAATGGGAGAGCGTCGCGCGCGATACCCAAACTTAAGACAGATAAAAGTTGCAAATCTAGGAATAATGTCCTATCGTGAAGGCGTTCATTGCGCTTCGTCACGGCGAGCGGGACAGGTCAACCGCCGAACAGAAAAGGACCCATGGCGATGCACCCCACAGACGATTCATTGCCGGTCTCCGGCGACACCGCGGCATTTGCCGCCCTGAGCTTCAATCCCGCAGAATTCGCGGCGTACGTCGCAGACTTCGATTTGAGCGAAGCGCAGCAGCGCGAGCTGCTCGAAACCGTGTGGACGATGATGGTCGGCTTCGTCGATCTGGGTTTCCGTATTCATCCGGTTCAGCAGGTGCTGCCTGAGGATGACGTGAAGATTTCCCTTCAAGTGAATACCGCGCCGGCATTAGAATCCGATCATTCGACATCAACGAACACATCGATCCTCGGAGACCGCTTCGAGCGCGTCGCGGGAAGGACGGATTCATGAACAAATGGCTCGGCAATACAAGTCTCAAAGCGCATCCGATCCAGGCGGTGCTGTATTGCCGCATCTCGGACAAGGCCCAGGAGCGGCGCGGCAGCGGTCTCGCATCGCAGGAAGCGACGTGCCAGGAATATGCGCGCTTCAAGGGCTATCAGGTTGTCGAGGTTTTTCGCGAGGTGCTGACCGGCGGCGAGCAGAACCGGCCGGTCATGACATCGCTGTTGGCGTATCTGTCCAAGCACAAGAAGGAAGGCCGTGTCGTCATCATCGATGATATCAGCCGCTTCGCGCGGGACGTGCCGGGCCATTGGTTTCTGCGCGAGCAGTTGAAAGCGGCAGGCGGCATTCTCGAAAGCCCGCGTATCGAATTCGGCGACGATGCCGACTCGGTCTTCCGTGAGAATATTCTTGCAAGCTCCGCACAGCACCAGCGGCAGAAAAACGCCGAGCAGACCAAGTCACGAATGCGCGCAAGAATCGTCAACGGCCACTGGCCTTTCCCTCCGCCGGCCGGATATCGGCATGAAAGACGTTCAGGTGAAGGAATGGTGCTGGTCTGCGACGAACCCGCCGCATCCGTCATCAAGGAAGCCCTGGAGGGCTTCGCGTCCGGCCGCTTCCGTTCGCAGGCCGAGGTCTTGCGCTTCCTGGAGTCCAATCCGGATTTCCCGAAAGACCGGTCAGGCAAGGTTCGTTACAAGCAGGTCTACGATATCCTCACGCGCGCGCTGTATGCGGGCTATGTCGAGGCCCCGAAATGGAACGTGCCGCTGCGCAAGGGACGCCACCAGGCGCTGATCGACCTTGCGACGCACGAGCGCATTCAACAGCGCCTGAAAGAGGGATCAAAGGCGGCAGCCCGCGCCGACATCAGCGTTGATTTTCCGCTGCGTGGCAGCGTTGCCTGCGCCGCGTGCGGCAATCCGCTGACCGGCTATTGGTCTGAAAGTCATACCGGCAGGAAATATCCGTACTACATGTGTTACAGCAAAGGCTGCGCGCGCTACCGCAAGTCCATCGGTCGCGATCGTGTCGAAGCCGCGTTCGAAGCCATGCTGGCAACCCTCACGCCGTCGAAGCGCCTGTTCGATCTCGCCGGCGCGATGTTCAAGCGCGCATGGGATCAGCGCCACGCACAGGCCAAGGTCATGGCGCGGTCGTGTGAAAAGGAAGTGCAGCGGATCGAAAAAGAGGTCGCGGTTCTGCTCGACCGCATCGTCGAGACGCAATCGGGCGTGGTGATCGCCGCCTACGAAAACCGGATCGGCGCGCTTGAGAAAGCCAAGCTCCTGGCGACCGAAAGACTCGCGAAAACGGACCAACCGCGCGGCAGGTTTGACGAGATGTTCGAACTCGCGATGCGCTTCCTCGCAAGCCCTTCAAAAATCTGGGAAAGCGGAAAAATCGAAGCGCGCAAGATGGTGCTGCGGCTCGTGTTTGCTGACAGGCTTCCGTACTCTCCCGAGCAAGGGTTTCGAACCCCAAAAACCACCATGCCGTTCAACGTGTTAGACGGTCTCAACAAGGGAGATAACATGATGGCGCGCCCGAAGAGATTCGAACTCCTGACCCCCAGATTCGTAGTCTGGTGCTCTATCCAGCTGAGCTACGGGCGCGTGTTTCGCTTGAAGTATCGCGGGGCGCACGGTGCCCCCGATGCCGCAATCATTCCCGAGACTAGGATATGCCGCGAAAGCGGGCCATAGCTACCGGCTCCGGCGGGGCTTGGCAAGGTCCGCAAACGCCATCGGCCGGTCGGCGGCACCGGCACATTCGCACCGAAACCGTTCGAAATGCGCCGGATGCCGCGATCCGGCCTACGCCCTTGCGCGCTCGCTGCGCACGGTCTGCAATTCCACCGGGCGGTCGGGAATCGATATCCGGAACGTCGCGCCGATGGTGCCTTCCACCAAATGGATATCGCCCCCATGCGCGCGGACCAGTTCGGCGGCGATGGCAAGGCCGAGCCCGCTGCCGCCGGGCCGGCCGGAGGCCTGGAACGCCTCGAACAAATGGGCGCGGGCCTTGGCGGGAACGCCGGGCCCGGTGTCGGAGACTTCAACGATGGCAACCGCGCCTTCGCGGCGACCGGTGATGCGGATCTGCTGGGCCGCGGTGTCGCTTCTGGGCCGGCCTTCCAGCGCCTGGGCCGCGTTGCGCACCAGATTGAGCAGAATGCGAAACAGCTGATCGGGGTCGGCGTCGATGAGGAGCCCGCGCTCGATCGCGCTGATCCAGCCGATCGAGGCGTCCGAGGCGAGGCCTGCGGATTCGCGCACCTCGTTCACGACAGGCTCGATCGCGATCATGCGGCGGTCCGGTGCCGCCTCCTGGGCGCGGCCGTAGGACAGCGTCGACTGGCAGAAGGCGATGGCGCGCTCCAGCGAGCGCATCAGTTTCGGCGCGAAGCGCTGCACGCGCGGGTCCGGCACGCTGGCGAGCTGATCCGACAGCAGTTGCGAGGATGCGAGAAGATTGCGCAGGTCGTGATTGATCTTGGATACCGCAAGCCCAAGGGCCGCCAGCCGGCTCTTCTGGTGCAGCATCGACACCAGATCGCGCTGCATGTCCGATAATTCGCGTTCGGCAACGCCGATTTCGTCGCCGCGCTGCGACGGCACGATGATGCGCGCGGAGCTTTCGGGATCCTGATGGAAGCCGACCAGACTCGCCGTGAGACGCCGCATCGGCCGCACGAACAGATAGTGCAGCGCCAGATACACCAGCGCCGCGGTCAGGCTCGCAAATGCCAGCGACAGCAGCAGAAGATTGCGGGAGAACCGGTACATCGCCTGCCGTAACGGAAGCTCGTCAACGACGACCTCGATGAACTGCGCGCCGCCGGGCGCGGGCCCGACGATCCGGATCGACTGGTTGCCGCTCTCCAGCATCACCTCGAACGCGTCGACAATCGCCGACCACACGGTCATGGAGCGCATGTCGATGTCATGATCGATCGCCGGCGGCAGGTCGGCGCTGGCCAGCAGGCGACGCTGCTGCCCCATCTTGATGGCGACCGCGCGGGCGCCGATGCTGCCGAGGATTTGCCGCGCCAGCGAATCCGGCACCATGCCGGAGGGGGCGGCGTCCAGCACCAGCGCTGCGGTATTCGCCGCCGCCAGCCGGTCGTTCAGCCGGTTGACCCGGAAGTTCGCAATTGCCGGCACGTAGATCAGCACTTCGGCGATCATCACCAGCGGAATGGTGAGCAGCAGCAGCTTGCCGGACAGGCCGAGCCGCCGTTGCGGTCCCACTTTTGCCTGTTGCGCCACGCCTGACACGATATCTGCCTCTGATCCAACGTCTTTCAGGATGCGTCCTGTTCGGAAACTGGTCAAATTACGGATCGCTAATGTCGGTCAGACCCGCATCTAGGGAGCGCGTCCGGACGCACCAAGGGCCCGACCATGCCTGCCGCGTCGCGATTTCCTGAGAACACCGCGAAACCCGCATTATTCGGGGTAATTGCGCCCTTTCGAGAAACCTCGAAACGGGGCCGAGCAAGATTGACGGAAACGGGTCGCTCCCGTATAAGCCGCGCCAACTGTCCGCGATGGCCCGGTCTGACCGGGGCGGCTCATTTGGGCTGGAACGGCCTGTGTTTGGGGCCGGCATCTAACGGACTCATCTCATTATCAGGCGAATTGCCCGGTCAGCGGAGAACGACCCGTGAAGCGGACTTATCAACCCAGCAAACTGGTGCGCAAGCGCCGCCACGGCTTTCGCGCCCGTCTTGCGACGACCGGTGGCCGCAAGGTTCTCGCTGCGCGGCGCGCGCGCGGCCGCAAGCGTCTGAGCGCCTGAACGGGCACTTTAAGAGATCTCACCATGGATCGGCTAAGGCAGCGGGCGGACTTCCTCGCCGTTGCCAATGGGCCGCGGATGAACGGCCCTGCCTTCGTGGTGCAGAGCCGCGTCCGCGGCGACGGCGGCGAGATCCGCGTCGGCTTCACCGTGACCAGGAAGGTCGGTACCGCGACCGAACGCAACCGCGTCCGCCGCCGGCTTCGCGAATTGGTGAAGCGGCTGGATGCCGGTTCGATGCGACCGCACAGTGATTATGTGCTAGTCGGCCGGCGTGCCGCGCTTACGCGCGACTTCGCCGCCATGCTCGACGATCTCCGCTCGGCGCTGCATCGCCTCGACCGGCAGCCCCTGAATGTTTCGCGGCAAAAGCCGCAGCCCAATTGAATGACGAGACCTGAACGATGACCGACAATCGCAACACCATCCTCGCCGTCATTCTGTCCGGCCTGGTGCTGATCGGCTGGCAATATTTCTTCAACATTCCGCAGATGGAAAAGCAGCGCGCCGCCGAGCGGGCGCAGAGCGAAATGGTCAAGCCCGCGCCGCAGGCCACGCCGGGGAGACCGCAAGCCGGTGCGACGTCCACGCCATCGGCCAACGCGCCTGCGGCAAATCAGCCCGGGTCCATGGCGGTCGTCAGCCGTGACGCCGCGATTTCCGCCTCATCCCGCGTCAGAATCGAAACTCCCAGCATAAGCGGCAGCATCTCGCTGAAGGGCGCGCGTATCGACGACCTGTCGCTGGTAAAGTTCCGCGATACGGTCGATCCGTTGTCTCCCGCGATCGTACTGTTCTCGCCCTCGAACACGGCCGAGCCTTATTACGCCGAATTCGGATGGGTCGCCGCGTCAGGTTCGACGGTGCGGATTCCCGACCAGAATACGCAGTGGCAGCAGGAAGGGTCGGGCAGCCTGACGCCGTCGAGCCCGGTGACGCTCAAATACGACAACGGCGACGGCCTCACCTTCCGCCGCACCATTTCGGTCGACGACCGCTATTTGTTTACGGTCAAGGATGACGTGACCAACGTCGGCAATGCGCCGGTGACGCTGTATCCGTTCGCCCTGATCTCGCGGCACGGCACGCCGCAGGTCGCCGGCTATTACATCCTGCACGAAGGTCTGGTCGGCTATCTCGGCGAGCAGGGCCTGCAGGAATACGGTTACAAGAAAATCGACGACGCCAAGGCGGTCAATTTCAAGGTCACCAATGGCTGGCTCGGCATCACAGACAAATACTGGGCGTCGGCGCTGCTGCCGGACACCAATGCGCAGTTGCAGGCACGGTTCTCATCCAATCTGGTCGGCACCACCAGAACCTATCAGACCGACTACCTGCAGGACCCGCAGACCATCGCCATCGGCGGCACCGGCACGGCGAATGCGCGGCTGTTCGCCGGCGCCAAGGAAGCCAGCGTCGTCGGCATCAATTTTCCGGGCTTTGGCCTTGGCGGATACAACAAGCAGCTCGGCCTCAACCACTTCGATCTTTTGATCGATTGGGGCTGGTTCTACTTCATCACCAAGCCGATGTTTCTGGCGCTGGACTGGTTCTATCACCTGGTCGGCAATTTCGGCATCGCCATTCTTCTGGTCACGGTGCTGGTGAAACTGATCTTTTTCCCGCTTGCCAACAAGTCCTATGCCTCGATGGCCAAGATGAAATCGGTGCAGCCGCAACTGGCCGCTCTGAAGGAACGCTATCCCGACGACAAGGTCAAACAGCAGCAGGAGATGATGGAAATCTACAAGAAGGAGAAGATCAACCCGATCGCCGGTTGTCTTCCGGTAGCATTGCAGATTCCGGTGTTCTTCTCGCTCTACAAGGTGCTGTTCGTCACCATCGAAATGCGGCATGCGCCATTCTTCGGCTGGATCAAGGATTTGTCGGCGCCCGATCCGAGCAACCTGTTCAACCTGTTCGGCCTGCTTCATTTCGATCCGACCGCGGTGCCGCTACTCGGGCATTACCTCGTGCTCGGCGCGTGGCCGATCATCATGGGCATCACCATGTGGTTCCAGATGAAGCTCAATCCGACCCCGCCGGATCCGACGCAAAAAATGATTTTCGACTGGATGCCGCTGATCTTCACCTTCATGCTGGCAGGCTTCCCGGCCGGTCTGGTGATCTACTGGGCGTGGAACAACCTGCTCTCGGTGCTGCAGCAGAGTTTCATCATGCGCAAGAACGGGGTCAAGGTCGAGTTGTTCGACAATCTCAAGGCGACGTTCGCCAAGAAGCCGCCGGTCGAGAAACCCGCGAACAAGACGACGTAGGATTCCGAAGGCCATCGCCTCGAAGCGGCGGCGCAAGAATTTTAAACTCGTCATGTCCGGCCTTGTGCCGGGCTTCCACGTCTTGCGGCGTTGGCGAAAAGGAAGACGTGGATGGCCGAGACGAGCCCGGCCATGACGATGAACTGGAATCTTCGCATGACCATGCACACCGATGCGAAGCTGATCGAGCAGGGCCGCAAGCTGTTTGCCGGTGACTGGCAATTCATCTGGGCGTCGCCGTCGATCGAGACGCTGCCGCCGATGCAGGGCATGGAAGTCGCGTTCGCCGGTCGCTCCAACGTCGGAAAATCAAGCCTGATCAACGCGCTGACCGGCCGCAATACGCTGGCGCGGACGTCGCATACGCCGGGCCGCACCCAGGAATTGATCTTCTTCGAAGGGCCCAGGGATTCAGGCTTCCGACTGGTCGACATGCCCGGCTACGGGTATGCATCGGCGCCGAAAGCCAAGGTCGCATCCTGGACCGCACTGATTCACAAATTCCTGCAGGGCCGCAGCAGCCTGGCACGGGTCTATGTGCTGATCGATGCCCGCCACGGCATAAAGGATGTGGATAGCGCAGTCTTGACGACGCTGGACAACGCCGCGGTGAGCTATCAGGTCGTCCTGACCAAGGCCGACCAGGTAAAACCTGCCCAACTCGAGGCGTGTACCGAGGCCACCTCGACCGCGCTGGCAAAACATCCCGCGGCATTTCCCGAATTGCTGGCGACGTCATCGCGCACCGGCGCGGGCATGCCTGAATTGCGCGCCGCGATGATTCGGCTGCTTGAAGAGCGCCGTTGATGCCGCGACCCGGCCTGTTCAGGATTCTGGTTGTCCTCGCCGGATTGATGGGCGCTGCCGGCGTCGCTCTGGCCGCCGTGGCGGCACACCAGCCGGATGCGTCGCGCCTCGCGTCGGCATCGTCGATGCTGCTGTTCCATGCCACCGCCGTCCTGGCGACGCTGCTGTTGACCGAGCGCCGCATCATCCACATGCCGCTTGGGCTGGCGGCTGCCTTCGGCTTCGTTCTCGCCACGGCACTATTCGCCGGCGACCTGACGCTGCGGCAATACGCCGGACATGCCGTGTTCCCGATGGCCGCTCCGGTCGGCGGAACGCTTTTGATCGCGAGCTGGCTGTTGCTCGCGGCGGCGGCGATCTGGCCGCGGCGCGTGCCCCGAAATTAGCGCATGCGCCCTGCCCGCCAATCAGATAGAACCCGCTCCGTCCTGCCGGTAACGAGACCCGCTTCATGACCGACGCGCCTTATATCAGTGCCCTCGATCAGGCCCGCATCCTGTCCGAGGCGCTGCCGCACATGCAGCAATATGACGAGGAAACCATCGTCATCAAATATGGCGGCCATGCCATGGGCGCGGAAGAACTCGCCAAGGCGTTTGCGCGCGACATCGTTCTTCTGGAACAGACCGCCGTCAATCCGGTGGTGGTGCATGGCGGCGGCCCGCAGATCGCGGCCATGCTGCAGCGGCTCGGCATCAAATCGGAATTCGCCGCGGGCTTGCGCATCACCGACGCGCCGACCATCGAAATCGTCGAGATGGTGCTGGCGGGCTCGATCAACAAACAGATCGTGAGCTACATCAATGAAGCCGGAGGCAAGGCGGTCGGGCTGTGCGGCAAGGACGGCAATATGGTGAAGGCCTCGAAGGTGACCCGCACCATGGTCGATCCGAGCTCGAATATCGAGAAAGTGGTGGATCTCGGCTTTGTCGGCGAACCGGAAAAGGTCGACCTGACGCTGCTGAACCAGTTGATCGGCCATGATCTCATTCCGGTGCTGGCGCCGCTCGCGACTTCGGAGACCGGACAGACGTTTAACGTCAACGCAGACACCTTCGCCGGCGCCGTGGCGGGCGCCCTCAAGGCAAAACGGCTGCTGCTGCTGACCGACGTGCCCGGCGTGCTCGACAAGTCGAAGAAACTGATTCCCGACCTGTCGGTGAAGGACGCGCGCAGGCTGATCGCCGACGGCACCATTTCCGGCGGCATGATTCCGAAGGTCGAAACCTGCATCTATTCGCTGGAGCAGGGGGTGCAGGGCGTGGTCATCATCGACGGCAAGATCCCGCACGCGGTTCTGCTCGAACTGTTTACCAATCAAGGTACCGGTACGCTGATCCACAAGTGACCCGCACGGCCTCACCCATCAGAACCGTCATGGCCGGGCTTGTCCCGGCCATCCACGTCTTGTTTGCAGGCCCTGGTGCAGACGTGGATGCCCGGGACAGGCTTGGGCATGACGGTTTGAATGGTGTCCGATCACTTTCGTTCGCGCTGATTCCGGCATTGACCGTGCTGCTTGCGAGCGCCACGCCGGCTTACGCCGATCTGAAACTCTGCAATCGAATGAGCTATGTGATCGAAGCCGCCATTGGCATCGACGACAAGGCCGCCACCGCCACCCGCGGCTGGTTCCGCATCGATCCCGCGGCGTGCCGCGTGGTGGCCCAAGGTACATTGACCGCCGACCGCATCCTGCTCAATGCGCGCGCGCTCGGCGTCTACGGTTCGTCCCCGGTCCCGCAGAACGGCGCCGACACGCTGTGCATCGCGCCGGACAATTTCGTCATCGCGGCGGCGCGCCAGTGCCGCGCCGGCCAGACGCCGGCGCCTTTCACCGAGATCAGGCCGACACCGACTGACGACGGCAATCTGGTGGCGTATCTCGCCGAAGACAGCGAATATGACGACGAGCAGGCAAGGCTTGCCGGCATCCAGCGCCTGCTGGTGATTGCAGGCTATGACGCGGCCCCGATCGACGGCGTCGACGGACCGAAGACGCAAGCAGCGCTCGCGGCGTTCCTCAAGAATCGCGGGCTGACGCCCGAACTCGTGCAGGCGCCGAATTTCTTTACGACCATGATCGACGCGGTACAGTCGCCTTCCTCCGCCGGGCTCACCTGGTGCAACGATACGCCGCACAAGATCATGGCCGCCGTCGCTACCGACGATGGCAAAGCCGTCGCCAGCCGGGGCTGGTATCGCATCGAGCCCGGCAAGTGCCTGCATCCTGATGTCAGCGGCCAGCCAAAAAAGATTTTCAGTTTCGCCGAGGCCATCGACAGTGACGGCCGCGCCATCAAGTTCAAGGACAAGCCGTTGAACTGGGGTGGCGCCGTACAGCTTTGCACGCGCGAAAGCAAGTTCGAGATCAACGAGCAAGGCGATTGCGCCACCCGCGGCCTCGCCGCTACCGGATTTGCACCGGTCGATATGAGCGGCGGCGGCAAGACGCTGCGCTTTGCAATGCCATAATCCTTCCTTCGTCGCCCCCCGCGAAGGCGGGAGCCTATAACCTCGCGCCTCACCTACAGCAATGACAAAAACATCCCGCCGCTTCACCCATATCGACACCTGGGTGTTCGATCTCGACAACACGCTGTATCCGCATCACGTCAACCTGTGGCAGCAGGTCGATACGCGGATCGGCGAGTTCGTCAGCGCCTACCTCAAAATATCCGCCGACGAGGCGCGCCGTATCCAGAAGGATTATTACCGCCGCTACGGCACGACCATGCGCGGCATGATGACCGAGCACGGCGTCAGCGCCGACGATTATCTCGCTTACGTGCATCGGATTGATCATTCGCCGCTCGAGCCTAATCCCGCCATGGGCGCGGCGATTGCGAAACTGCCGGGACGCAAACTGATCCTCACCAACGGCTCGACCGATCATGTCGGCAAGGTGCTGGAGCGGCTCGGCATCGGCTCACATTTCGACGCGGTGTTCGACATCGTCGCCGCCGACCTGGAACCGAAACCGGCGCCGCAAACCTATCAACGATTTCTTGCCCTCCATGACGTCAATCCCGCCAAATCCGCGATGTTCGAAGACCTCGCGCGCAATCTGGTGGTGCCGCACCAATTGGGCATGACCACCGTGCTGGTGGTACCTGACGGCAGCAAGAACGTCGTGCGCGAGGACTGGGAGTTGGAAGGCCGCGATGCTGAACATATCGATCATGTCACCGATGATCTCACGGGGTTTTTGCAAGGGTTGAGCGAGACACGGTGAGTTCGGCGCTCCCATTGCGACACGTCGTTCCCGCGAAGGCGAAGACCCATAAACACCGGCTTCATGGTGCCGCGGCAACTACGGTAACCTACCATAAATCGGAGGTTATGGATCCCCGCCTTCGCGGCAACGAGGTGTCGTGAGTCTTGACTCTGTCCCTCCAAATCCCGACAAACGCCTTCCCGACCGCCGCTGCAATCCAGGAAACTTCGATGTCCATGCCCACCCTCGAATCCACCATCACCGCCGCCTTCGATGCGCGCGACAGCATCAGCACCGCGACCAAGGGTGACGTCCGCGAGGCGGTCGATCAGGCGCTCGATCTGCTCGACAAGGGCGAGGCCCGCGTTGCCGAGCGCGGCGCCGGCGGCAAGTGGAAAGTCAATCAATGGCTGAAGAAGGCGGTGCTGCTGTCGTTCCGCCTCAATGACATGGGTGCGATTGCCGGCGGTCCGGGCAAGGCATCGTGGTGGGACAAGGTGCCGTCGAAATTCGACGGATGGGGAGAAAATCGTTTCCGTGACGCCGGATTCCGCGCCGTGCCCGGCGCCATCGTCCGCCGCTCGGCGTTCATTGCAAAGAACGTGGTACTGATGCCGTCCTTCGTCAATCTCGGGGCCTATGTCGATGAAAGCACCATGATCGACACCTGGTCCACCGTCGGCTCCTGCGCGCAGATCGGCAAGCGCGTGCATATTTCCGGCGGCGTCGGCATCGGCGGCGTGCTGGAGCCGCTGCAGGCCGAGCCCGTCATCGTCGAGGACGACTGCTTTATCGGCGCGCGCTCGGAGGTCGCCGAAGGCGTGATCGTGCGCAGGGGAGCGGTGCTGGCGATGGGGGTGTTTCTCGGCCAGTCAACCAAGATCGTCGATCGCCAGACCGGCAAGATTCATATCGGCGAGGTGCCGGAATACGCCGTGGTCGTGCCGGGCTCGATGCCCGGCAAGCCGCTGCCCGACGGGTCACAAGGGCCGTCGCTCGCCTGCGCCGTCATTGTCAAGACCGTCGATGAACAGACCCGCTCCAAGACCAGCATCAACGAGTTGTTGCGGGATTAAGTCAGACTTGCCCAATGACCGACGCGCTCTCCATCGCCCGCGACCTGCTGCGCTGTCCCTCGGTAACGCCGGATGACGCCGGTGCACTCGGCGTGCTCGAAAGTATCTTGAAAGCCGCCGGCTTCGACGTGCATCGCGTGACCTTTAGCGAGCCCGGCACCGCCGATATCGATAATCTTTACGCCCGCATCGGCAGCGGCGCACCGCACATCACCTTCGCCGGGCATACCGACGTGGTGCCGGCCGGTGACGAGGCTGCCTGGACGCACGGCCCGTTCTCGGGCGAGGTGAAGGACGGATACCTGTATGGCCGCGGCGCCGTCGACATGAAGGGCGGCATCGCCTGCAGCGTCGCGGCGGCGCTCGATTATCTGGCGGCGAATGGCGGGCAATCGAAAGGTTCTATCTCGTTCCTGATCACCGGCGACGAGGAAGATATCGCTGTCAACGGCACCGTGAAACTATTGCAGTGGGCGGCGGCGCGTGGGGAAAAATTCGATCACTGCGTGCTGGGCGAACCCAGCAACGTCGAGCAACTCGGCGACGGCATCAAGGTCGGCCGGCGCGGTTCGCTGTCGGGCACGCTTACCGTCGACGGCGTCCAGGGCCACGTCGCCTATCCGCACCGGGCGTCAAACCCCGTGCCGGATATATCGGCGTTGATTATGGCGCTGAGCAACGAGCCTCTCGACCATGGCAGCGCACATTTCCAGGCGTCCAACCTCGAATTCACGTCGGTCGATGTCGGCAACACTGCGAGTAATATAATCCCCGGGCAGGCGCGCGCCAAGTTCAACATCCGCTTCAACGACCACCACACCCGTGACTCGCTGCGCGCATTGATCGAGCAGCGCATGACTAAGGCGGCGGGCAACCGGATACGTGCGCGGATTGCGTGGGAGCCGTCGAACGCCGACGTGTTCGTAATCAAGCCGGGCGCGTTCACCGATCTTGTTGTCGCGGCGATTGAGGAAGTTACCGGGCGCAGGCCCGACCTCAACACCGCAGGCGGTACATCGGATGCCCGCTTCATTACTCGCTATTGTCCGGTGATTGAATTCGGTCTGGTCGGCCAGACCATGCATCAGATCAACGAACGCACTCCGGTCGCCGATCTGGAAAAGCTGACGAAAATCTATCGCGGCGTGCTGGACCGGTATTTTGGATGACATCTCGGGCTGTCATCCTGCGCGAACGCGGGTGATCGGCCGGGCGACTAATATTCCACCCGCACCAGATACAGCCCGTCGGGCGGCGCGACCGGGCCGCAGGCGGCGCGGCGGCGGGTGGCGAGCGCGGCTGCGAGGTCATCGGCGCTCCAGCGCCCCTCGCCGACCCATACCAGCGAACCGACCATCGAGCGCACCTGGCTGTGCAGGAATGACCGCGCCGAGGTGACGATGTTTACATTGTCGCCGTCGCGCGCAACATCGAGCTGGTCGAGGGTCTTTTCCGGCGATCTGGCCTGGCACTCCGTGTGGCGAAACGTGGTAAAATCGTGCTTGCCGATCAGGCGTTGCGCGGCATCGTGCATCGCGGACGTATCCAGCAGCTTCGGCACGCGCCAGACATGCCCGGCATCGATCGCGAGGTTGGCGCGGCGATTGACGATGCGATAGAGGTAATGCCGCCGGATCGCGGAGAACCGCGCTTCGAACATATCAGGCACGATCTCCGCGCTGAGTACACCGATCGGATGCGGCCTTAAGTGCGCGTTCAGGCCGTCGCGAAGCCGGCCCGGCGCGAAGTGTTTTGCGATGTCGCAATGCGCCACCTGCGCCAGCGCGTGCACGCCCGCATCGGTGCGGCCCGCGCCGTGGACGCGGACGTGCTCGCCGCAGATCGCTTTGACCGCGGTTTCCAGCGCACCCTGCACCGACGGTCCATTCTCCTGGATCTGCCAGCCGGAGAACGGCGCGCCGTCATATTCGATGGTGAGCTTGTAGCGGGGCAATGGTCTATCTCGTTGTCATTGCCGGGTGTGACCGGCAATCCATCCTCTTTGAAGAGTCTTGTTTTCGAGATGGATACGCGGGTCAAGCCCGCGCATGACAAAATCGAATTTTGGCGGGCGCGTTAACTCATTTGGGCGGGTGGCTTGAGCGGGGTGCCGCGCAGAAAATCCGCCGCCTTCATCGGCTGCTTGCCGGCGCGCTGCAGTTCGATAATGCGGATTGCGCCCTCCTTGCAGGCGATGGTCAGGCGATCGTCGAGCAATTCGCCTGGCATGCCCGGACCCTGGGCGAGTTTGCAGCGCAGGATTTTCACCCGCGTCTCGCCTTCGATCGGCATTTCACACCACGCACCGGGAAACGGCGACAGTCCGTGGATATGTCGCAGCACCGCGCGCGCGGGCTTGTCCCACTCGATCCGGGACTCGGCTTTCTCGATCTTGGCCGCGTAGGTCACGCCGACTTCGCCTTGCCGGGTGAGCCGCAGTTTGCCGCGCTCGAGCGCGTCCATCGCACGCACCATCAAACCGGCGCCGAGCGGGGCCAGCGCGTCATGCAGATCGGCCGCGGTCATCGCGTCCGTGATCGCGATGTGTTCGGCCATGGCGACGCCGCCGGTATCGAGACCGACATCCATCTTCATTACCATCACGCCGGACTCGCAATCGCCAGCCATGATCGCGCGGTTGATCGGCGCCGCGCCGCGCCAGCGCGGCAACAGCGAAGCGTGCAGGTTAAAGCAGCCGAATCGTGGCGCATCGAGAATAGCTTGCGGCAGGATCATGCCATAGGCGACCACCACTGCTGCGTCAGCCTGGTGCGCCGCAAATTCCTGCCGTGCTTCCTGGGTCCTTAAAGTCGTCGGAGTGAGCACGGGAATGTCGCGCGCTCCAGCTTCCAGCGCTATAAGCGACGGTTGTAATTTCAGGCCGCGTTTCGCCGGCTTGGCCTGCCGGGTATAGACCGCCACAATCTCATGCCCGCGCTCCGCAAGCGCGCGCAACGTCGGCACCGCGAATTCGGGCGTGCCCATGAAAATCAGACGAAGCGGCATTGTTTGAAGGTGTCCCGCAAAAATATGGTTTACGCGTCATGGCCGGGCTCGTCCCGGCCATCCACGTCTTGCTTGCCCAGGCCAAAGACCTGGATGCCGGCACACAGCCGGCATGACGGGCTGAAAGTCCGCGTTCCTACTCCGCCGCCCGTTTCGCAGCCTTGGTAAATTTCTTCAGGACCCGGTCGCGTTTCAGCTTCGAGAGATAGTCCACGAACAGCACGCCGTTGAGATGGTCGATCTCGTGCTGGATGCAGGTGGCGTAAAGGCCGTCGGCGTCTTCCTCATGCATCTTGCCGTCCAGGTCCATGAAGCGCACCCGCACCCGCGCCGGCCGCTCCACCTCCTCGTAGTATTCCGGGATCGACAGGCAGCCTTCCTCGTAGGTCGACCGCTCTTCCGACGACGACAAAATCTCGGGGTTGATGAACACCCGCGGCCGCGGCTTGCTCTCACCGTCGTCTTCCTTCTTGGCGAGGTCCATGGTGATCAGGCGAACCGGTTGCGCGACCTGGATTGCCGCCAGCCCGATGCCGGGCGCGTCGTACATGGTCTCGAACATGTCATCGGCGAGCTTGCGCAGCTCCGCGGTGACCTTCGCGACTGGCCGGGAAACGAGCCGCAACTGCTTGTCCGGAAGGACGATAATTTCACGGATTGCCATGGCGGGCGATTTAATCTGCTGCCTTGGCGGGGTCAATGCGTCCGGCGCGGGCAATTAACCCCGTCTTAACCATGAAAATCAGGCCGCCGTTAACCATCAAAATCAACCTCGCATTAACCATAAAAATTATCCTTTTATTCACCGCAAATGTTCCCTCTTCGTTCGTCGCGGCGCCCGAATCGGTTACAACGGCGGAATGAACGACATTCTTTTCATGATCGGCGATGCGCCGGTCCGCACCGGCGCGGCGCTGATCGGCCTCGGCGCGCTGGCGCTCATCCTGCTTCTAACCATCACGGTCGCGATCGCGCGCTCCGGCAGCCTAGGCGCCGCGCTGGCGATGGCGCAGGCGATTCGCGCCGACGAACTGGAGCAGCGCCTCGGCGAGATGATGCGCATCCAGAACGAGTCCACCGGGCGCGTTCATGAGATGGGACAGGCACTGGTGGGCCGGCAGGCGGAAATGGCGCGGGCCGTCAATGAGCGGCTGGATTCGGTGACCCACCGCGTCGGGCAGTCGATGGAGCAGACCACGCGCAACACCATGGACTCGCTACGCGCGCTGCACGAGCGGCTCGGCATCATCGACAACGCCCACAAGAATCTCACCGACCTCACCTCGCAGGTGACGACGCTGCGCGACGTGCTCGCCAACAAGCAATCGCGGGGCGCGTTCGGACAGGCGCGGATGGAGTCCATCGTCCAGGATGGCATGCCGAAGGACTCCTACGCCTTCCAGCACACGCTCTCCAACAACAAGCGGCCGGATTGCGTGGTGTTTCTGCCCGACCAGCGTCCGCTGTGCATTGACGCCAAATTCCCGCTCGAGGCAATGACCGCGCTGCACGACGCGCGATCGGACGACGAAAAAAAATCGGCCGCCCAGCGGCTGCGCGTCGACGTCATGAAGCATGTCACCGATATCGCCGAAAAATACCTGATCCCCGGCGAAACCCAGGACACCGCGCTGATGTTCGTGCCGTCGGAATCGGTCTACGCCGAAATCCACGACGGTTTCGACGACGTCATCCAGAAGGCCTATCGCGCCCGCGTGGTGCTGGTGTCGCCGTCGCTGCTGATGCTGGCGATCCAGGTGATGCAGCAGATCCTGAAGGACGCGCGGATGCGCGATGCCGCCGACCAGATCCGCACCGAGGTCATGCATCTCGGCGACGACTTGAGCCGCCTGCGCGAGCGCGTGCTGAAGCTGCAGAACCATTTCGGCCAGGTGAACGAAGACGTTCGGCAAATCCTTATTTCGGCCGACAAGATCGAAAAGCGCGCCGGCCGGATCGAGGAACTCGATTTCAGCAAGACCGACGCGCCGGAGCCGCCGCGCATCGTCAAAACCGACGGTCCGGGCCTGTTTCCACGCCTGCCCCGCAAGCTGCGGGCCGGCGAGTAGGTCTCAACGCTCAGCTAGAGCGAGCCCGGAATGACGGACGCGGTTCAATGCGCCTCGTCCCAGTTATTCGCCGCCCGTGCGTCGACCTGCAGCGGCACCGACAGCAGCACCGCGGGAAACGGCGCGTCCTGCATGGTGTGCTGCACCACCGGCAGCGTCGCCGCCACCTCTGCGTCGGGCACCTCGAAGATCAATTCGTCGTGCACCTGCAGCAGCATCTGCGCCGAGAGTTTCTTCTCCGCCAGCGCGTCCTCCATCCGGATCATGGCGCGGCGGATGATGTCGGCTGCCGTTCCCTGCAGCCGCGCGTTGATGGCGGCGCGCTCGTTGAAGGACCGCACCGAGGCGTTGCTGGCCTTGATGTCCGGGTAATGGCATTTGCGGCCGAACAGCGTTTCGACATAGCCGTGCTTGCGGCAGAAATCGCGCGTTTCATCCATATAGGCGCGGATCCCGGGAAAGCGCTCAAAATATTTCTTGATGTAAGCCGAGGCTTCCTCTCTGGGAATGCCGAGCTGGTTGGCGAGGCCGAACGCCGAGATGCCGTAGATGATGCCGAAATTGATCGCTTTGGCCCGGCGGCGCACCTCGTTCGGCATGTCCTTGACCGGCACGCCGAACATTTCTGAGGCAGTCATGGCGTGAATGTCGAGCTTGTCGTGGAACGCCTGCTTCAACACCGGAATGTCGGCGATTTCGGCCAGCAGCCGCAATTCGATCTGCGAATAATCAGCCGACACCAGCTTGTGGCCCGGCGCCGCGATAAAGGCGCGGCGGATTTTGCGGCCGTCCTCGGTGCGCACCGGGATATTCTGCAGGTTCGGCTCGTTCGATGACAGCCGCCCGGTGGTGGTCGCCGCCAGCGCATAGGTGGTGTGGACGCGATGGGTCTGCGGGTGCACATAGGTCGGCAGCGCGTCGGTGTAGGTCGACTTGAGCTTCGACACCTGCCGCCATTCAAGGATCTTTTTCGGAAACTCGTGGCCCTGTTCGGCGAGTTCGTCGAGGACCTGCGCGGTGGTGGACCAGGCGCCGGTCTTGGTCTTGCTGCCGCCGGGCAACGCCATCTTGCCGAAGATGATGTCGCCGATCTGTTTCGGGCTGCCGACATTGACCAGCTCGCCCGCGATCTCCTGAATCTCGGATTCGACTCGCGCCGCGGTCTGCGCGAAATCGGCCGACAACCGCGACAGTACCGGGCGGTCGATCGAGATACCGCGTCGCTCCATCCGCCCGAGTACGCCGACCAGCGGCCGCTCCAGCGTTTCATACACCGCGGTCATGCGCTCGGCGGCGAGCCGCGGCTTCAGCACCCGCCATAGCCTTAAGATGACATCGGCATCCTCCGCAGCGTACGCGGTCGCGCGATCGATCGCGACCTGGTCGAAGCCGAGCTTGTTCTTGCCGCTGCCGGTGACCTCGCCATGGCTCAACACGGCATGACCGAGCCGGCTTTCCGCCAATGCATCGAGCCCGTGCGAATTGCGGCCGGCGTCGAGCGCATACGACATCAGCTGCACGTCGTCATGGTTGCGCATGAAAATGCCATGCTGCGCCAACATCACGGCGGTGAATTTGACGTTGAACCCGATCTTCAGAAACCCTGCCGATTGCAGCAGCGGCCGCAGCGCGTCGAGCGCATCGGAGATCTTGACCTGCTCCGGCGCCAAGCCCGCGGCGAACAATCCGTCACCGTCGCCGGACTGCTTGTGGCCGAGCGGAATATAGCAGGCGTCGTTGGGCGCGAGCGCCAAGGCGATGCCGCACATCTCCGCCTGCATCGGATCGATCGAGGTCGCTTTGGCGTCGATGGCGACGTGGCCGACATCGTACGCGCGCGCAATCCATGCCTTGAGCTGATCGAGGCTGCGGATAGCCTGGTATTTGCCGCGATCGATCCTCGCCTTGCGCGCGGCTTCTCCCCGCGAAGCCGCAAGCGCTTGCGGCGTCAGCGCAATGACGGTGCCGCGGTCTGTTTTCACGGTCCCGGGCAGGCGTTTCTGAACACCGGCGTCGCCGAGCGCGGATTCGCCGGCGCGCGCCGCGAAATTGGTTCCCTTTGCTGCGGCGTCCGGCTCACCGCCCAGCGACGCCGTGGAGGGCGAATCCGACGGTAGTTCGCGCGAGGCGAAGGGGCTTTTCAAGTCCGTCGCGGCGTCGATATCCGACGGGTCGACCTCAGCATATTCGGCAACGCGCCGCGTCAGCGTCGAAAACTCCATCGCCTTCAGGAACGCGATCAGCTTGCGCGCATCGGGTTCATGCACCGCCAGTTCGTTCAACGGCACCTCGAGGTCGACCTTATCATCGAGCAGTACAAGCTGCCGCGAAATGCGCGCCTTCTCGGCATGCTCGATCAGCGCCTCGCGCCGCTTCGGCTGTTTTATTTCACCGGCGCGCTGCAGCAGCGTTTCGAGGTCGCCGTATTCGACGATCAGTTGCGCCGCAGTCTTGACGCCAATGCCGGGCACGCCTGGCACGTTGTCGGTGGAATCGCCGGCCAACGCCTGCACCTCGACCACTTTATTGGGGGGGACGCCAAACTTCTCGATCACTTCGGCAACGCCGAGGCGGCGGTCTTTCATGGTGTCGTACATGGTGACGCAGTCGGTCACGAGCTGCATCAGATCCTTGTCCGAGGAAACGATGGTGGCGGTGGCGCCGCGCTCGCACGCGATGCGCACATAGGTGGCGATCAGGTCGTCGGCCTCAAATCCGGCTTGCTCCAGGCACGGCAGGTCAAACGCGCGCACCGCCTCACGGATCAGCGGAAATTGCGGGATCAAATCGTCCGGCGCAGGCGGGCGATGCGCCTTGTAGTCCGGATAGAGCTTGTTCCGGAAGGTGATTTCCGATTTGTCGAAAATGATGGCGAGATGGGTCGGCCGGTTGTCCGGCGGCATGTCGCGCAACAGCTTCCACAGCATGTTGCAGAAGCCGAGCACGGCGTTGACCTGCAGCCCGTCGGATTTGCGATTGAGCGGCGGCAGCGCGTGATAGGCGCGGAAAATATAGGAGGAACCGTCGACCAGAAAGACATGGTCGCCCTTGCCGGGGGTTTTGACGGCAACGGGCTGCTTGGCGGCGGATTTTTCTGATGTTTTCGGCATGCCCGCAATTTAAGGATTTTTGCGCAGATTCACAGCCTTTGCAGTGCAGATGTGCGCTGGTTTTTCAGCATGCCCGCGTGTCGCCCGGTCGAAAAACTTCGATTAGCTGCGTCGCGACGCGCAGGCCAAGCGTACTCTTGACCACCGCGGCGAACCCAGGGCGCGACAGAGACAACGGGCATTACATCGCGCCGTCACCGCCGTCAGGCGTACTGCTTGAATGTCCCGCAGTGTCAGTGACGACGGCCGCATTGATGCGCAAGATCGTCGAATCCGACACGTTGAATGCCTTGGCTATCGAGGCTACCGCTTCGCCGGCACGCTTGCGCTCACAGGCTTGCCGACGCTGCTCGTGATTGAGCTTCGGGCGCCGGCCAAGCCGCACACCCATGGCCACCGCCCGCGCGCGCCCTTCGGCCGTCCTGGTGCGTATCAGTTCCCGTTCGAATTCGGCCAGTCCGCCTAAAACGGTCAACATCAGGCGGCCGTGCGCCGTTGTGGTGTCTGCCCATGCATCCCCAAGGGAGCGGAAGCCGGCGCTCCGATTGTTCACCCGGGCAAGAATGTTGAGGAGATCGCGGGTAGAGCGGGCGAGACGATCGAGCCGCGTCACCAATACCAGATCGCCATTGCGAAGCGCGCGCAGCAGCTTTTTGAGTTCGGCGCGCTCGGTTTTTGCGCCGCTTACCTTTTCGCGGAATATGCGGCCGCATCCCGCCGCCTCCAATTGCGTTATCTGGGCGTCCAAAGCTTGGCCATTGGTGCTGACCCGTGCGTAACCATAGAGGTTCATGACCGGACAAATTCTTGATTTCTGCCGGTCTGTTAAAGCACTGAAAATACTAAATATTTGCTAAACTACCTCAGTGAGTTCCCTTCATCGCAGCACAACCGAATTTTGTTTTTTAAGCTTGCCTTTTTTAATTTTTCACCGTTTTCTCAACTGCGTCTTGCAGAAATCAAGATTTTTGCATTAATCTCTAAAAAGTTGTATTTTTGGAGACTGCACGTGAAGATTCGTATCCGAACTCCGCTCCCTTTTGAGTGTGAAGATGTGGATTGCGGAAAGTCCTTAGACAAAGGCGGCGTTATGTCGCCGGACGACCGAGTGTTCTGTGACTACAGTTGCGCGATGCGAGACTTCCTTCGGCATCATTTTCTGACTAGGTGTCATTTGGCACACCCGGTTCTCTCGACCTTCCAGCCGAAGACGCGCCACTAGCTTCGCTTGCGTCGTTAGTCTCTATACCGGCGCCGCATTACTCCGCCGCCAGCAGTTCCGCACGCGCCTTGTTCGGCACGATCCAGAACGCGGCAGGGCGCTCGAACAGGAAGTTCGCCCAGGTACCGCGCGCGATCCACCAGATCGCCAGCGCGCCAACCACGCCGGCGATGGTTACGATCAGCGAAATCACGCCGATGTCGTGAATCAGGCCGAGACGCAGCAGCGCCGTCCGCGTCGCCGCCATCGGCAGGAAGAACGCCAGATAAATGACGATGGAATGGCCGCCGCAGTAGCGCAGCCAGTCAAGCCGGTGCGCCTGCGCCAGCAGCGTGCCGATGACGACGATCGCGCAGGCGCCGGCCAGGCCCAGCGCCAGCGAGATCATCGGCCATTCACTGAAGCCGGAAACCACCAGCCCGCCGTTGATCAGAAGCCACAGCGCCAGTCCGGCGATCGCGACGGCGGGGCGAGCCCGCGCGCGATCGGACAGCGCGAATACATATGCCGCGAACAGATAGCCGGAATAGAAATAAACGAAGCGCGCGCAAAACTCGTCGATCACGGTCCAGCCGGTCGCGACGTGCATCATCTCAAGGGCGGCGGCCACCAACCAGACCGCCAGCGGCGGAGCGCGCCGCGTCATCCTGGTGACGACGAAGAACACCGGCAGCAGATAGATGAACCACAGCGTGCCGAACGGTTCGATGAAAGATTCCAGATACAGCATCCCAACATGGGCCCAACTGGATTCAGCCGCAAAGGAGGGTGCCTTGAAGCCGAACTGGATCGTCACCCATAACACATAGAAATACGCGAAATGCGCCACCTTGCGATCGAAATAAGTGCGCCAGTCGCGGCCGATCACGACCGACAGGAACAGCCCGGAGATGAGGAAGAAATCCGGCATCCGGAACGGTTTGGCAAAGGCGACCAGGCCATGCATGAAGCCGGTCTGGCCGGCGGCAGCCTCGACGCCCAGCACCGAATGCATCATGACCACCATGACGATGCAGATGCCTTTGGCGTAGTCGACCCAGTCGATCCGCCCTGATGGCGCGGAGCGCCCGGCGACCGCGGAGAAGCCGTTTATGGTCATCGGTGCATGTTTTCGGCGCAGCATGGCCGCATCATCGGATGGAATCGGTTTCATTCTCCTTTATTCATTGAAATGATGTGCCGGCTTTCCCGCATGATTTCCCGCCATTCCGGGACGCGCGCCTTCGCGCGGGCCCGAATCCGGCGGTTTTCGATTACATCCGGATTCGCGGTTCGCCCGCGAACCGCGCGGGCGCCCGGCAATGACGGCGCTGTGTTGGTCGCGATCCCTTCGGTTTCCCCTGGACACGAAATGCTCTAAGACCCCGCTCAAGATCGCGCCTTCGCGTTAACCATCATCGACAGGCTGTTTCATGCGAATTGCCATGATTGGCACGGGCTATGTGGGATTGGTGTCCGGCGCCTGCTTCGCCGATTTCGGTCACAAAGTCACTTGCGTGGACAAGGACGGCGACAAACTCGCCGCTCTGCGCCGTGGCGAAATCCCGATTTTCGAGCCCGGTCTCGACGCGCTGGTCGCCACCAATATAAAATCCGGCGGCCTGGATTTTGCCACCGATCTCGCCGCACCTGTTGCAGAGGCCGATGCGGTGTTCATCGCGGTCGGCACGCCGTCGCGGCGCGGCGACGGCCACGCCGATCTGAGCTACGTCCACGCCGCCGCGCGCGAGATCGCCACCGCATTGAGGGGTTTTACGGTGGTCGTCACCAAATCGACGGTACCGGTCGGCACCGGCGACGAGGTGGAGCGGCTGATTTACGAGACCAATCCGTCCGCTGACGTCGCGGTCGCGTCCAATCCGGAGTTCTTGCGTGAGGGCGCGGCGATCCGCGATTTCAAGTTTCCGGACCGTATCGTGATCGGCACCCATGACGAACGCGCGCGCAAGGTGCTCGGCGACATCTACCGGCCGCTGTCGCTGAACCAGGCGCCGCTGATGTTCACCGCGCGGCGCACCGCGGAATTGATCAAATATGCCGCCAATGCGTTTCTCGCCACCAAGATCACCTTCATCAACGAGATCGCCGATCTCTCGGAAAAAGTCGGCGCCGACATCCAGGAGGTCGCGCGCGGCATCGGCCTGGACAACCGCATCGGGTCAAAATTCCTGCATGCCGGGCCGGGCTATGGCGGCTCCTGCTTTCCCAAGGATACCCGCGCGCTGGTGAAGATCGCACTGGATCACGACGTGCCGTTGCGGATTGTCGAGGCTACCGTGGCGGTCAACGACAACCGCAAGCGCGCGATGGCGCGCAAGGTTTCCAATGCGGTCGGTGGGTCGCTGCGCGGCAAGACCATCGCCGTGCTCGGCCTGACCTTCAAACCCGACACCGACGACATGCGCGAGGCGCCGTCGATCCCGCTGGTGACCGGGCTTTTGGACATGGGTGCAAAAGTGCGCGCCCATGATCCCGTCGGCATGGAGCAGGCGCGCCGGGAATTGCCGGATGTCGAATATTGCAACGATGCTTACGCCTGCGTACGCGGCGCCGATGCCATGGTAGTGGTGACCGAATGGGTGCAATACCGCACGCTGGATCTGGCGCGGCTGAAACGCGAACTGGCGCAGCCGGTCGTGGTCGATTTGCGCAATATCTATGTTCCTGCGGACATGGCGGCGCTCGGCTTCAGGTATGAGAGCGTGGGGCGGGCGGGCGTTTGACGCAGCGCATGCAACGCACCCTTCGTTGTCCCCGCGAAGGCGGGGACTCATACTCCCGGTGGTCGTGATGTGGAAGGACCATTGTTGCACTTTCCTTGCTCAATAACCTACGCCAGGGGTTATGGGTCCCCGCCTTCGCGGGGACGACGAGTCATGTGAGGCAGCGTTGACTCGTTCCTTCGACACCCCCCTTCCCATCGACGCCGTGCTGGACGATCTCGCGCGCGCGCTCGCAACCACCAACGCCGCCGTGCTGGTAGCGCCGCCGGGTGCGGGCAAGACCACGCGGGTGCCGCTGGCGCTGCTCGATGAACCGTGGATCGGAGCCAAGAAAATCATCATGCTGGAGCCGCGGCGGATCGCGGCGCGCGCCAGCGCCGAGCGGATGGCGAAGACGCTTGGCGAACGCGTCGGCGACACCGTCGGCTACCGCGTCCGCTTCGGCTCTAAGGTGTCGCGGGCGACCCGCATCGAGGTGGTGACCGAAGGGATTTTCTCGCGGCAGATTCTCGACGATCCGGAACTGACCGGCATAGCGGCGGTGCTGTTCGATGAATTTCACGAGCGCTCGCTCGATGCCGATCTGGGCCTTGCGCTGGCGCGCGATGCGCAAACCGGACTGCGCGAAGACCTGCGTATCCTGGTGATGTCGGCGACACTGGACGGCGCGCGGGTCGCAAAACTGCTGGGCGATGCGCCGGTCATCGCCAGCGAAGGCCGTGCTTTTCCGGTCGAGACGCGCTACCTCGGTCGCAAGCCCGATGCGCCGCTCGAGCGGCAAATGGCGGACGCGATCGCGATGGCGCTGCGTGCCGATCCCGGCTCCGTACTGGCATTCCTGCCGGGGGCCGCGGAAATCCGCCGAACCCACACTTTCCTCAGCGAGCGCATCCAGGACACAGGCATCGAGATCGTGCCGCTGTTCGGCGCGCTCGACCCCGGCGCGCAGGACCGCGCCATCGCGCCGGCGCCAAAGGGCGGGCGCAAGGTGGTGCTGGCAACCTCGATCGCGGAGACGTCGCTGACCATCGAGGGTGTGCGTATCGTGGTCGATTCCGGCGTCGCCCGCGTCCCGCGCTACGAGCCGGATATCGGCATCACGCGGCTGGAAACCGTGCGCGCCTCGCGCGCCGCGGTCGATCAGCGCCGCGGCCGAGCCGGCCGCACTGAGCCCGGAATCTGCTATCGGCTATGGGACGAGCCGCAAACCGCGTCGCTGGCAGCTTACACCCAGCCGGAGATTCTCAGCGCCGACCTGTCGTCGCTGGTGCTCGATCTGGCGCAATGGGGGGTCAACGATCCCGCGTCGCTGGCGTTCCTGGATTCGCCGCCCGCTCCGGCTCTGAACGAGGCGCGAAATCTGCTGCGCGAACTCGGTGCGCTGGATCATGGCGGCCGGATCACCGCCGAAGGCAACAGCCTGCGCGCGCTGGCGTTGCCGCCGCGGCTGGCGCGCATGATCGTGGATTCGCACCGGCTCGGTGGCGGCCAGCAGGCTGCCGAAATAGCGGCCGTGCTGACCGAGCACGGCCTTGGCGGCGACGGTGTCGACCTTGACGCGCGTATCGATCACTTCCGTCGCGATCGCTCGCAGCGCGCGGCGAGCGCGCGCGGCCTCGCGCAGCGCTGGGCGTCGCAGGTGGCCGCCATCGAGGGGGCGCCGTCTTCAGAAGATGCGCCGTCAACCGGCGTAATGCTGGCGTTTGCGTTTCCCGACCGGGTCGCGCGCAACCGCGGTACCGGCAGCTTCGTGCTTGCCAATGGGCGGGGGGCCGCCGTCGATCAAACCTCGGCGCTGGCCCGCGCACCCTATATCGCGGTCGCCGAACTCACGGGCACGGCGGCGAGCGGCCGCATCCTGTTGGCCGCGCCGATCGCGCAGGCAGACATTGAATTGCGCTTCGCCGGGCAGATCGCAAGCATCGACGAGATTTCGTTCGACCGTAATGCGATGGCATTGCGGGCGCGGCGCAAGCGGATCCTGCACGCCATCACGTTGTCGGAAGCCCCATTGACGCTGGCGCCGTCGGCCGAAACCGCGCGGGTGCTGGCGGACGGCCTGATCGCCGCGGGGCTGAACCGGTTGCCATGGTCGAAGCCGCTGAAGCAATGGCGCGACCGCGTGATGTTTCTGCGCAAGGCCGAGGGCGAACCCTGGCCGGACTTTTCGGATGACGCGCTTGCGGCGCAGCGCGAGTCGTGGCTGGTGCCGGCGCTGTTCGACAAAACCTCCCTGAAAGACATTTCGGCCGGCGATCTGTCGGACGCGCTGATGGCGCGGCTGCCGTGGGAGCTGCGGACGCGGCTGGAACGCGAGGCGCCGACGCATTTCGAGGCGCCGACCGGCACCATGCTCGCCATTGATTACGAGGCCGAACCGGGACCGACCATTGCAGTCCGGCTGCAGGAGCTGTTCGGGCTGAACACCCACCCGTCGATCGCCAAGGGCGAGGTGCCGCTGGTGCTGGAATTGCTCTCTCCGGCGCAGCGGCCGGTGCAGGTAACGCGCGACCTGCCTGGTTTCTGGCGCGGCAGTTACACCGCGGTGCGTTCCGATCTGCGCGGACGCTATCCGCGGCATCCCTGGCCGGACGATCCCGCCAATGCGACGCCGACGCGGCGGGTCAAGCCGAGGGGGACATAGTCCTCATTGCCGGGCTTGACCGGCAATCCATCCTCGTCGAACGGCGCCGCCGGCGAGGCGGATGGATGCGTGGGTCAAGCCCGCATATGACGGCTTCCATTAATACTTCACTCATCCTTTTCGCCGAAATAGCACGCTGCTGCGCTCCCGTTAGTCGCAGCTTGCCGGCCGATGTGGTGAACTCGCCGGTCTTCGGTGTGAGTATGCGTGATGCGTAATATCATGATTATCGCGGCATTCCTGGTCGGCCTCGGCACCATCATGGCGCAGATGGCGGACAAGATGACCGCGGCGCCCGCGCTCGCCAGAACCGCCTCCGCCAAGGCCGCGCCGGACATAGCGCCAGCCGGCAGCCGCAGCCTCAGCATCCCTCGCGACGCCCGCGGCCATTTCCAGGCCGAAGGTCGCATCGAGGGCCAGCGCATCGGCTTCATGGTGGACACCGGCGCGTCCGTGATCGCGCTCAACGAGTCGTCCGCGGCGCGCTTTGGCCTGCGCCCATCCCGCGGCGATTACAACGCAACGGTCTCGACCGCCAACGGGACCATCAAGGCCGCACGCACACGGCTCGCCATGGTCGAACTCGGCGGCCTCATCGTGCGCGATGTCGAAGCCATGGTGCTTCCGGACGAAGCGCTGTCGGAAAACCTGCTCGGCCTCTCGTTCCTGTCGAAGCTGAAGCGGTTCGAATATGCGGGCGGCAAGCTGGTGCTGGAGCAGTAAATTCTCCACTATCGTCATTGCCGGGCTTGACCCGGTAATCGATATCGTCATGGCCGGGCTGACCCTACTGGATGCACACATCTCATCGCTTGACCTACCATACGCACACATCTCGCCGTCATTGCCGGGCTTGACCCGGCAATCCATCCCTTCGAAACGACTCTTCCGAAGATGGATGGATACGCGGGTCAAGCCCGCGTATGACGAGATGTGTGAATCCAGTAGGGCTTGACCCGGCAATCCATCCTTTTCAAGAAGATGGATGCCCGGATCACGTCCGGGCATGGTGCCGGTATGTGTTGCCACAATCGCTTACCTTAAGAAGGCCCTCCAAGATGTTTCCGAAACCGAAGCCTTTGCTGATGCCGAACACTTACGCCTACGAATCCGAGCCGATGGTGAAGGCGACCGGCTTTCGCGAATACGACGCGCGCTGGCTGTTCGGCAAGGAAATCAACCTGATGGGCATTCAGGCGCTGGGCATGGGGCTCGGCGCGCTGATCGGGGAACTCGGGCAGCGGCAGGAGATCGTCACCGGGCACGACTTTCGCAGCTATTCGGCGTCGATCAAATACGCGCTGATTTCAGGTCTGTTGGCATCCGGCTGCAGGGTGCATGACATCGGCCTCTGCATGACGCCGATGGCATACTTCGCGCAGTTCGAACTGGATGTGCCTTGTGTGGCGATGGTGACGGCGTCGCACAATGACAACGGCTGGACCGGCGTCAAGATGGGCGCGAATCGTCCGCTGACGTTCGGACCGGACCAGATGAACCGGCTCAAGGAAATCGTGCTCAACGCCGATTTCACCAACAAGGCCGGCGGCTCGTATGAATTCCACGAGAATTTTCCGGCGCGTTACGTCGCCGATCTGACCCGGCATCACAAGCTGAAGCGCAAGCTGAAAGTGGTGGTCGCATGCGGCAACGGCACCGCCGGCGCGTTCGCGCCACACGTGATGGAAGCAATCGGCTGCGAGGTAATCCCGCTCGACACCGAACTCGACCACACCTTTCCGAAGTACAATCCGAATCCGGAAGACCTCGAAATGCTGCACGCGATCCGCGACGCGGTGCTCGCGCACAAGGCCGATATCGGCCTCGGTTTCGACGGCGACGGCGACCGTTGCGGCGTGGTCGACAATACCGGCGAGGAGATTTTCGCCGACAAGGTCGGCGTCATGCTGGCGCGCGACATGTCGGAGATCACCAAGAATGCGCAGTTCGTGGTGGACGTGAAATCGACCGGCCTGTTCGTCACCGATCCCGTGCTGCAACGCCAGGGCGCGACAACCACCTATTGGAAAACCGGCCATTCCTACATGAAGCGGCGCACCAACGAACTCGGCGCGCTGGCGGGTTTCGAGAAATCCGGGCACTTCTTCTTCAACGCGCCGCTCGGCCGCGGTTATGACGACGGCCTGATCTCGGCGATCGCGATCTGCGAAATGCTCGACCGCGCGCCGGACAAGTCGATGGCGGATCTGAAAAACGCACTGCCGAAAACCTGGTCGTCGCCTACCATGTCACCGCATTGTCCGGACGAAATCAAATACGGCATCGCCAAGCGCGTGGTCGAGCATTTCGAGGCGATGCAGAAGAAAGGCGGAAAAGTCGCGGGCCAGGCGATCCGCGATCTCGTCACCGTCAACGGCGTGCGCGTCACGGTGGAAGATGGCAGCTGGGGGCTGGTACGGGCCTCATCCAACAAGCCCGAACTGGTGGTGGTGGTGGAAAGTCCGGTGTCGGAACGGCGCATGCGGGACATGTTCGAGGCGATGGATTCTGTCCTTCGCACGCATCCCGAGGTCGGGGAGTACAATCAGAAGATTTGAACTACACATTCCTAGGTGATCGCCGCGGAGCTACGCCGACGCGGCCGGAATCGGCAGCGCCGTTACCGACTTGATCTTTTCCATCGCGAACCGCGAGGTGACGTTCTTGAGCGACACTGCGCCGATCAGCTTCTTGTAGAACACGTCATAGCTTTGCATATCCGCCACCACCACGCGCAGCATGTAATCGACATCCCCCGCCATGCGGTAGAATTCCATCACCTCCGGCATTGCGCTGACGGCGTCGGCGAATTTCTTCAACCAGTCCTCGGAGTGATCGGAACTTTCAACCGAGACGAAGACCGAAAGGCCTAATCCGATCTTGTTCTGGTCAACCAGCGCCACCCGGCGAAGGATGACCCCGTCGGTCTCCAGCCGCTGGATCCGCTTCCAGCACGGCGTCGACGACAGCCCGACGCGGTCTCCGATTTCGGCGACCGACAGCGAGGCATCCTCCTGGAGCACCCTCAAAATCTTGCGGTCGATGGCGTCGAGACGCCGGCTGGGCTCAACGGCGTGGACGGCGAGATCGGTCATGTGCAGAACTTTTTTCCATATATAAGGGCGATATCTCTGATATATAGCAAATTCTTCTATATCAAGCCGATTCTCCGGTCTGCTCGCCACAGGCGGCGCGCTCGTCGCTCAAAAGTGCTTCCACTTCAGTACGTTGCGGACAAGCAAAGGCGCCGCCGAAGCGGGTGCATTTCAGCGCGGCGGCAGCGGATGCGAAGCGAAGCGCGCCGGGTACCTCCTGTTTTTCAGTAATGGCGAGCGCAAAGGCGCCGTGAAACACGTCGCCCGCGCCCAGCGTATCCACGGTGTGCACCGGAAAGGCCGGCGTTTCCCGAAGCTGGTTTTGCTGGTCGAGCCAGATAGTGCCGCGCGGTCCGCGCGTACCGGCCAGGAACGATGGCGTCAGCTTCGCCATCTTCAGCAGAGCCTCGGCGTCGTCGGTAATACCGGCGGTGGCCTGCAAAGCCTCGCTGGAAAAGATCAGGTGCGACGACGCGGTCAAAAGCCCCTCGCGCATCGACATCGCCCGGTCAACATCGACCACCACCGGAATGCCGCGCCTGCGCGCTTCGGCGCACAGATCGGTACAAAATTCCGCGCAACGGTTTTCGGTCAGGATCGCGTCGCAGTCGTTCAGCAGCATGTCCGTGTCGGGCAGATGCACCTTCCACAAATCCGGATCGCGGAAAGTGACGATGGTGCGCTCGCCGCTGGGATCGATCATGATGTTGGAGATCGGCGTCACCAGACCCGGCATATGCACGATGTGCTTGGTGCCGATTCCCTCATGCGCCAACTTCTCGAAAATATAACGGCTGGATATTTCGCGGGCGTCCCCCATCGGGCCGCAGATCGAGGCGCGACCGCCAAGCCGCACGATTCCAATCGCGGCATTGAGCGCATTGCCACCGGCAATCTCGTCGAAATGACTGGCGTTGACCTTAAGACCGCGGCCGGGCAGTTCCTGAATGCGAAACGTCAGGTCGCGCACCGGCATGCCGATGCATAAGATGTGCGGAGGAGTTTTTGGGACGGCAACGTGAAAATTCATCGGAGCCTCCATTACGTCGGCGCTGTCGTTCGACGGACCCGAAGCCCCATTGTCAATCGATTGAACCACGGCCAAGTTCCCGCTATCCGGGCAAATTAGACGAAGCATGCACCCAACGGCCGAGCAGATGGTGTGCAATGGCAAAAGGATGCGGACCGGCCAACCCATCTGGGTGTTGACGTTTCAGCATCAGCGTGGCCTCGTCGCGGTCGAACCAGCGCGCGTCTTCGAGTTCCGTCCGGTCGACGACAATATCCTCGTTGGTGGCGCGAGCCGAGCAGCCGATCATCAGCGATGACGGATAGGGCCAAGGCTGCGTCATGTAATAGGTCACATCGGTGCAGCGAATCCCGGATTCTTCGAAAATTTCACGGCGCACCGCATCTTCGATGGTTTCCGCGACCTCGACAAATCCCGCGAGACACGACCACATTCCATGTGGAAACTGCTTCTGCCGCCCCAGCAGGCATTTGTCGCCCGAGGTCACCAGCATGATCACCACCGGATCGGTGCGCGGAAAATGCTCGGTCTTGCAGTTCGGGCAATCGCGCTTCCAGCCGCCTTGCGTCATCGCCGAGCGCGTGCCGCAATTGGCGCAAAAGCCGTGGCGCTGATGCCACGTCACCATCGATTTCGCCGTCGCGATGGCGGAAAGCTGGTCCGGCGGAACCACGCCCTGCATTGCCATCCCGCGCAGTTCGGTGACGGCCACGTCGCTGCGCGTCAGTAATTTCTCCGCCGCGGCGGCGGAAATGCCCATGCCGAATACCGCCGCGCCGCCGCGCAAGCCCAAAAAAATCGTGCCGGGGTTGGCGCCGAATGTCAGCGCCTCATCGAGGGTCAGCAGCGCGCGCGGACCCCGGGCTTCCTGCTTCACCACAAGCGAGTCGCGATACACCACATAGGCGCGGGCGTCGCGGTGGCCTTCCAGCGTCAACAACTTCTGCTCATCGGCGCGCAGATGCGCGGCGCGATCGAGGATATGCGTGATGAAGGCCGGCTGCCCCAACGGAAACGAATCGAATGCACTCATGAATCAACCAAGCCAGATCTTGCGGCGAAGCGCGGAGATGAACGTTTGGACTTCTTCGGCGTCGTGCGCGAGCGGCGGCATCACGCCCCAGACCGGTCGCGGCCAGGCAACGTCGCTCGAGCGGCGCGCGATGACATGCACGTGCAGTTGCGGCACCAGATTGCCGAGCGCTGCGATATTCAGCTTGTCGCATTTGGTGATGTCTTTAAGCGCGCGGCCGACGCGGCTGATCTCGGTCATCAACTGCGCCTGTGCGACCTCGTCGAGATCGATGATCTCGGTGACCTCCGGCCGCCGCGGCACCAGCAGCAGCCACGGGTAATGCGCGTCCTTGATGACCAGCACCCGGCACAGCGGCAGATCGCCGATGTCGATGGTGTCTTGCCCAAGCCGTGAATGCAGCGACCAGTCGGAGCGCATCTATCTTCCTTGTCGTGACCGGGCGGTCCCGGCCATCCGCGTCTTATTTCTGCCTGACCAAACAAGACGCGGATGCCCGGCACAAGGCCGGGTATGACGGCAACTAATGCCTTTTTGGGGTTTCCGCACAAGCCCCGCGAAGCCGTTTCGCCGCGCTTGCTTTCCGGCGCTTTTGGCCCCAAATAAAGACCGGGAGATTGGCGGTGGACGAGCCTCTCGCCAACCGGGTCAGGTCCGGAAGGAAGCAGCCCTAACGAGGTCCGGATCGGGTCGCTCGTCAGTCTCCTACCGATTTTTTCGAGCCAATCGCGCCAATGGGTGCGTTCCTTTTCGCGCTTGGTTCGCTTTTGCGCGTGTTCCGCAAAGCGGGACCCGATTTTGCGATCAGAATACCCGCAAGTTAAGTTCCGCAATCAGGCCTGAGAGACAAACAATTGCGGATCGATCGATGACCGACGATGGCATCCCCGTAGTTTCCCCAAACGATCACGACGCCTCACAGGGCGGCTTCGAGCTCGGCGCCGGGCGAAGTCCTCCCGCGAGTCCCGCCGCGCCTTACCGCGTGCTGGCGCGAAAATACCGTCCCGCCAGTTTCGACGACTTGATCGGCCAGGAAGCGGTGGTTCGTACCGTTTCGAATGCGTTCGAAACCGGGCGAATTCCGCAAGCGTGGATTCTGACCGGCGTGCGCGGAGTCGGCAAGACCACTACGGCGCGGATTTTGGCCCGCGCGCTGAATTACGAATTGCCGGACGATTCGATCAGGGCCCCGACCATCCAGATGCCGAAACTCGGCGTGCATTGCCAGGCGATCATGGAAAGCCGGCATATGGACGTGCTGGAAATGGACGCCGCCTCCCATACCGGCGTCGATGACGTGCGCCAGATCAACGACAGCGTGCGCTATGCGCCGGCCAGCGCGCGCTACAAGGTCTACATCATCGACGAAGTGCATATGCTCTCAACCGCGGCTTTCAACGCGTTTCTGAAGACGCTGGAAGAGCCGCCCGAGCACGCCAAGTTCGTGTTCGCCACCACCGAAATCCGGAAGGTTCCGGTTACGGTGCTGTCGCGCTGCCAGCGCTTCGATATGCGCCGGGTCGATGCCGACGTGCTGATGACGCATCTTGCCGACATCGCGCGCCAGGAACATGTCGATGCAGAGCCGGAGGCGCTCGGCATCATCGCGCGCGCGGCGGAAGGCTCGGTGCGCGATTCGCTGTCGCTGTTCGATCAGGCGATCGCGCATGCCGCAGGCTTGGTGCGCGCCGATGCGGTGCGGCAGATGCTTGGCCTTGCCGATCGCACCCGGGTGATCGACCTGTTCGAGCAGCTCACGCGGGGCGACATCGCCAGCGCGTTCAAGGAATTCCGCGAGCAATACGACACCGGCGCCGACCCCATCGTGGTGCTCAGTGATCTCGCCGAATTCGTCAATTTCGTCACCCGCGTCAAGATCGTGCCGGCGACAGCGGACAACGTCGCATTCGGCGAAACAGAGCGCCGGCGCGCCCGCGACTTCGCTGCGAAGCTGTCGATGCGGGTGCTGTCGCGGATGTGGCAGATGCTGCTCAAGGGCATCACCGAAGTTCAGGCCGCAACCCGGCCCGCCGCCGCGGCGGAAATGGTGCTGGTACGCATCGCGTATGTCGCCGACATGCCGACGCCCGACGAGGCGATCAGGATGCTCGAACAAAACGGCATCGCTTCGCCGGTGATCGGCAGCACCGCGCCGCGCAACGCGCCGGTTGGCCCGTCGTCCTCCATGCCGTCGTCGACGCCGCGTGCATCTTCCGCCCCCCGCGGCGCCGCCGAAGCCTCGGTTCGTCCGCACATCACCGAGCCTGCGGCGGAAGCACCCCCGCATCTTAAGCTCAACAGCCTTGCCGAACTGGTGGCGCTCGCCGCGGAGAAGCGCGACCTGATGACCAAAGCGGCGCTCGAGGCCGACATTCGACTGGTCCGCATCGAAGACGGCCGGCTCGAGGTCGCGCTGGAGCGGAGCGCGGCGCGGATGCTGGTCAACGATCTGTCGCGCAAACTGGAGCAATGGACCGGCCGGCGCTGGACCGTCATCGTCTCCAACGAAGCGGGACAGCCGACGCTGCGCTCGCAGGCACAGCTTAAGCAGTCCGAGCGGGAACGGTCGGCGGAATCCGATCCGCGGGTGAAGGAAGTCCTGGCACGCTTCCCCGGCGCGAAAGTCGTGGAGGTGCGAAAGCTTGCCCCCGAGCCGCCGGAATCCGATGCTAGCGGTGAAGACCCCGCCGAATCACCCGACAGCGACGATCGATGACACGCTCAAAAGGAACGAATCATGGCTGATTTTCTCGGGATGATGAAACAGGCCGCCCAGTTGCAATCCAAGATGCAGGCCATGCAGGAGGAACTCGATCACGTCGAGGTCGAGGGTATGTCGGGCGGCGGCCTCGTTACCGTGCGCATGACTGCGAAAATGGAAGTGAAGGCCGTCAAGATCGATCCGTCGCTGGTGAAGGCGGACGAGCGCGAGATCCTCGAGGATCTTCTGGTCACGGCACTTGGCGACGCGCGCCGCAAGGCCGAAGCTGCGATGCAGGAGAAGATGCAGGCGCTGACCGGCGGCCTGTCGTTGCCGCCGGGTTTGGGCCTCGGCTGACATGCCCGCTGCCGTTGCCGGCCCCGAAATAGAACGCCTGATCCAATTGCTGGCGCGGCTGCCCGGTCTCGGCCCGCGCTCGGCGCGGCGCGCCGCGCTGCATCTGATCAAGAAACGCGAGGCGCTGATGACGCCGTTGTCGAGCGCGCTGCAGGTGGCCATCGACAAGATCGAGGTCTGCAGGACCTGCGGCAATATCGACACCCAGAATCCGTGCACGGTGTGCACCGACCTGAGGCGCGATCCGGCCATTATCGTTGTGGTCGCCGATGTCGCCGATCTTTGGGCGCTGGAACGCGCGCATGCCGCAAATGGTTTCTATCATGTGCTCGGCGCCACCTTGTCGCCGCTCGACGGCGTCGGTCCGCAGGATCTCACGATCGACGCACTGGTGGCGCGCGCGCATGATCCGCGGGTGACGGAAATCATCCTGGCCCTGAACGCCACCGTCGATGGCCAGACCACCGCGCACTATATCACCGACCTGCTGCAAGACGCCGGCGTCAAGGTAACGCGGCTCGCGCACGGCGTGCCGGTCGGCGGCGAGCTCGACTATCTCGATGAAGGCACGCTGTCGGCGGCAATGCGGCAGCGAACGTTGTTTTGAAACGGGAAATGGGAAAACTTATGGCTGGAAGCGGCTTCGGTAAATGTTTTGCATTCGGCGTTCTGTCGATTGCGTTTGCAGGCGCAGTCGGCGCGCAGGCGCAGCAGGTCGAACCGCCTGCAAAGGCGGGCAAGCTGATCAATGCGGGCGAAATCCTGTCGGGACAACTGAACGCGATGCGGGTGCGCGGCGGCAACAAGGGCAAGCGCGTCAACACCTACCAACTGGTCACCGAGCCGCGGCGGCTGCCGCCGCCGGGAGGACTTTGCAACCTGGAAACCGGGCCGGAGACGTTCCAGATCGTCACCAGCAGCGATGCGCAGACCGCGCAGCTGAAGCGGTTTATCGGCAAGGAAATCTCGGTCAAAGTCGATGAGGTCTCGTGCGCGCAGGACGCCGGCGTGATGAGCGAGGCGGTGGTGACGAAATGGAGCGTGGTGACCAAGCATTGAAGTGCAACAATGACATGGTCGTCCCCGCGAAGGCGGGGACCCATACGCCGTGTCGCTGATGATGCGGAAGGCGTCAGTATTCTTGTTGGACTGCCGTGCAATTACCGTCACCGCCAGGGATTATGGGTCCCCGCCTTTGCGAGGACGACGCTGAGGATGTGGCACCGCTTCCGCAACTACGATCGCTGCGGACTACACCCGCACCGTCCCCAATCCCTCAAAATGCCCGCGGCGCTGCAGCCAGGCCAGCAGGATCAGGCTGGGCACCGCCACCACAACGCAGATCGCGAAGAACAGCGGCCAGCCTGTTGCCTTTGCCACATAGCCCGCGCCGGCCGAAAACACCGTGCGGCCGAGCGACGCAAACGCGGTCAGCAGCGCGTACTGAGTCGCGACATGGAGCGGGTTTTTGCAGAGCGAGGACAAGTAGGCCACGAAGATCACGGTGCCGATCGCGCTGGTAAAGTTCTCCACTGTAATGGCCAGTGCCAGGGCCCAATGGTTCATCCCCACAAACGCAAGCCAGGTGAACGACAGGTTTGCCGTTGCCTGAAGCACGCCGCCGATCCACAAACTCACCGGCAGTGAGTAGGCCCGCGCCAGAAATCCTCCGGCAAACCCACCGAGCAGCGTGGCTGCGAGCCCAACGCCCTTCACGATCTTGGCATAGTCGGTACGTTCAAAGCCAAGATCGAGCACAAACGCTTCGGTCATGACGCCGGAAAACGCATCGGTGAATTTATAGAGCACGACGAAAGCGAGCGAAGCGATCGCCATGTCGCGCGACAAAAGGTCTGAGAACGCGCCATACGCCGTCCGAAACACACGCGTGGCCGGATTGCTGGCGACGGTCGCGTCCTCCGCTTCGGCGCGTTCGGTCGGCGCGCGCGCCAGCAGCACCGCGATCATTCCGATCACAATCAGCGCCGCCATCGCGATGTAAGCGCCGGTCCATGCCGGACCCCGCGCAAGCCCGAATTCTTCAAGGCCGCTGACGATATAGAGGGCTCCCGCCGTGGAGACCAGATTACTGATACGGTAGGCGGCGACGTAAGACGCCATGCCGGCAGCCTGCTCGCTCTCGTCGAGACTTTCGATACGGAATGCATCGACTACGATATCCTGTGTCGCCGACGCGGTTGCCACCAACAGCGCGACACCGAATACGATGTACCAAGGCGTGAAAGCGGGGCTGCAGAGTCCGAGCAGCATAATCGCCGCGATGAGTGCGAGCTGAGACAGGATCAGCCAACCGCGCCGTCTCCCCAACCATGCCGAGAGGAGGGGAACGTCGAGCGCATCGACAAGCGGCGCCCAGATGAATTTGATGGTGTAAGGCAGGCCGACGAGGGCGAATAATCCGATGGTCTCCAGGTCGATGCCCGATTCGCGCATCCAGAACCGCAACGTGGACCCCGACAACGCCAGCGGCAGTCCGGACGAAAAGCCGAGCAGCAGCACGATCAGCACCCGGCGCTGCAGGTAAACGGCCCATCCTTCACGCCAGGAAGCACGAGGTTTTGGAACGATCGAGGCGTCGGGAGCGCTGGTCATGGCGCAGTGCTAGCAGATTCGCGGGTATCTCGTGCCCCGGACGCAGCGCAGCGCGCCGTTCTTCACGGCGTGGTGCGCTGCAGATCCGGGGCCCCGGTTTACTTGCTGCTCAAAGAAACCGGGGTCCCGATTCTGCGAAGCAGCGCTCCGCGAAGGGCTCCGCGCTGCAGCGCGTCCGCGACACGATCTCAATCCAGCTTTGCCTCCATGCCGCGCTTGACGGCGGGGCGCGCCATCAGCGCGTCGTACCAGCGTCCGACATGGGGGAAATCCGAAAACGACACCTTGTGGCGCTCGTGCCGCCACGCCCACCCGAGAATCGCAAAATCGGCGACCGACAGGGAGCCGGCGACGAACGCGTGATCCGCCAGACGCCGATCCAGCACGCCGTAAAGCCGCCGCGTCTCCGCCGAGTAGCGCTTCAGGCCGTAGGCGCGGTCCTGCTCGTTGGTCAGCGCGATGAAATGATGCACCTGACCGGGCATCGGCCCAAAACCACCCATCTGCCACATCAGCCATTCCAGCACCGGGATGCGCTCGATCAGCGGTTGGGGAAGGAATTTGCCGGTCTTCTCGCCCAGATACAGCAGGATCGCGCCGGATTCGAACACGCTGACGCGGCGGCCGCCGGGTCCATCGGGATCGACGATGGCCGGAATCTTGTTGTTGGGGCTGATGGCGAGAAAATCCGGCGCCATCTGCTCGCCCTTGGTGATATCGACTGGAAAAACCTTGTACGGCAGGCCCATCTCCTCCAGCGCGACGCTGATCTTGCGACCGTTCGGCGTGTTCCAGGTGTGCAGTTCGATCATGTTTGGTCATGCCCCCGCGAAAGCGGGGTATCCAGTACCCGGAACGTGTCGGCCTTACAACCGCCCTTTCCGCGGGTCATTCCGCAAAGGGGGGACGACAGGATGTTGATGGCGCGACATAAGCTCTGGAATGCGCAGGCGCAGGCCGATAGATTGCGATGGCCCACCACAAGAGAATTCATTTGTCCAGGTCAGCCTCCCGCGCCCGACTCGCCGAGATCATCCGCAAACGCTCGTTCGGGCGCGGCGAAATCACCCTGGCCTCGGGACGCAAAAGCGATTTTTACATCAACCTCAAGCCGACCATGCTCGACCCCGAGGGCGCGGCGTTGCTGGCGGAATTGACCTTCGACGCGTTGAAGGACGACCAGTTCGATTATGTCGGGGGCCTGGAGATGGGCGCGGTGCCGATCGCCGGCGCGATCGCGCAGCTTTCCTGGCTTAAGGGCCACCCGATCGCCGCGTTCTTCGTTCGCAAGAAGCCGAAGGAACACGGCGCCCGCCTCGCGGTCGAAGGATTGGCCAAAGGCGAGAGCCTGCAAGGCAAGCGCGTCGTGATCGTCGAGGATGTCACCACCACCGGCGGCTCGGCGATCAAGGCGGTCGATGCGGTGCGCGACGCCGGCGGCGAGATCGCGCTGGTGTTCACCATGGTGGACCGCGAAGAGGGCGCCACGGAAAATTTTGCGCAGGCCGGGCTGCCGTTCCGCTCGCTCTACAAGGCGCGCGAATTTTTGAAGGGATGACTCCCAAGCGTCATGCGCGGGCTCGACCCGCGTATCCATCCATTTTCGCAAGAGCGACTTCGAAGGAGATGGATTGCCGGATCAAGTCCAGCAATGACGGCAGAGATGTGTGAATTCAGCAGGGTCAAGCCCGGCAATGACCGAGTTCGTGATCGTATCTGCATTTCTTTTAGGCCACCGGGCGCGCGGTCATCGCTCGTTTACCATCCCGCCTTATGGTGAATCATGGATGAAGCGTCGACCGCTTCTTTCGGATCGTTGCGTCAGGGTGGAGTTCGCGTTGCGTAAAGAGTTGCGTTGTAAGCGCATGCGCCGCATGTTGCTCGTTGCCGCCGTGGTGCTTGCAGGACCGGTCGCGCTTATCCCGCGCGCGGCGTCCGCCGAAGGCCTGTTCGACTTCTTCTTTGCCCCGCAAAAGCAGCAGCAGCGCCAGCCATCCGGCCCGGCCAGTTTCTTTACCGATCCGTTCGGCCTCAACCAGCCCGCGCCTCCGCCGCGTCCGGTGGCCGTGGCCGGGGCGGGGCCCGCGTTCTGTGTGCGCAGTTGCGACGGCAAGTATTTCCCGCTGCTGGCGCGCGGCGCGATGAGCCCGGCGCAGATGTGCCAGGCGTTTTGTCCGGCAAGCGGCACCAAAGTTTTCTTCGGCAGCAGCATCGAGGCTGCGTCGTCCAGCAGCGGCGAACGCTACGCCGACAGTGAGAACGCCTTCGCCTACCGCAAGGCCCTGCGCGCGGACTGCACGTGCAACGGCCGGGACCCCGCCGGTCTTGCGCCTGTGGATCTTACGCTGGACACCTCGCTGCGCCCCGGCGACGTCATCGCCACGACCAGCGGACTGGTAGCCTATTCCGGCACCCGGCCGGGCGCCAACCCGGCCGCAGAATTCACGCCGGTCGCCTCCTACCCGGGCCTCACCGCCGACGTCCGTGCGCGGCTCGGCGAAATGAAGGTAGCGCCGGTGACGGCCGACATCGTCTCCAATGACGCGCCGCTCGCGGATGCGGGCCGCGACATGCCGGTGACGGTAGTGCCGAAAGCCTCCCCGCCAAGAGCAAAACGCGCGGAAGTGAATTGATCGTGGGCGTCATTCCCGCGCGCTTGCGCGGGAGAACCGGTCACCGGCTGACGATGACGCCGATCACGTTGGGCGCCAAGAGATATTTGTCCTCGATCGCCGCGCGCGCCGCCGCCCGGTTCTCTGGCGTAAGCAGACCGCGCTTCTCGGCCAGGATCATCCAGCAGTAGCCCCACCAGTCCGTCAGCATGCCGTTATCGTCGACCAGATCGTAGCCCTGGTTGGCTGCAAAAATCCGCGCCTGCGCTTCGTCGAGCGAATCGAGCCAGGCATGATCGGCCGTGGAGAACAGGTCGTCGCTGACATCGTCGGTCGTGTAGCCCCACACCGACAGGCAGACGGCGTTGAATTCGCGGTCGAACTGGTCGTCATCGACCGGCCGCCGGCGCGAAATGGCATGCAGGTAAGACAGCGACCGGGCGAAGTCCGCGATGCGCGTGAGTGCGAATTGATCGAAGGCGATGGTGGACATGTAGTCCTCACAAGCTTGAACAGACCATAGATATTGTGTCGGCAAGGCACCGAATCACTATGATATATCAAAGGCTTGCTAAAGTGTTCTTAATTTGTTCCAGTTTATGCGGTTTACCCGCCCCGGGAGAACGCCGGGGACCACGGGCTGAAGTCCTGCCGTCATGGCCGCAAGCCTCACCGGCAAGGCTAGCGCTGTGGCAAGGCTAGCGCTGTGGCAAGGCCGTCGCCACTCACATCGCACACAGCATCTTGTCGCCGCAGGTGTTTGCATAGAATGGTCAGTCTCATGGCACGCGCTCCTGCGAGCTGTCCCGGCCACGTCTTCGGATGCCGTCATAGCAGCAATCGACGCGAACCGCAGATGGTCGAAAGCGGCCCGCTCCTTGCATAAAAGCCACGCATTGCAGCGCACAACCGGGCTTAGGGCGGGTATCGATGCAAGCTTAATCCGCGTATGATTCCGTACGGCGCAACTCCGGGATCCCGATTTGCCAGATCAATCGCAGCCGACAAAATACCCTTCGCTCAACGCCCCGGTCGATGAACTGGCGCTGACGGATATCAAGAGCGCGATTCTCGCCAAGCTGACGCTTGCGATCGGCAAGGACGCGGCGATGGCGACGCGGCATGACTGGTACAAGGCGGCGGCGCTGGCGCTGCGCGACCGTATCGTGCACCGCTGGCTGATGAGCGAAAAGCAGAGCTACGACGCCGGCCGCAAGCGGGTCTATTATCTGTCGCTGGAATTTCTGATCGGCCGGCTGTTCACCGACGCGCTGAACAATATGGGACTGCTGCCGGTTTTCGATGCAGCGCTTGGCGATCTCGGGGTCGGGCTGTCGGAATTGCGCAAATGCGAGCCCGATGCCGCGCTGGGCAATGGCGGCCTCGGGCGCCTTGCGGCCTGCTTCATGGAGAGCATGGCGACACTCGCCATCCCCGCCATCGGCTATGGCATCCGCTACGATTTCGGCCTGTTCCGCCAGATCATCTCGCACGGCTGGCAGCAGGAATATCCCGACGAGTGGCTCGGCTTCGGCAACCCGTGGGAATTCCAGCGGCCGGAGGTGGTCTATCATGTCCACTTCGGCGGTAACGTCGAACGCGTGACCGATGCCAAGGGCCGCAACCGCAACACCTGGCACCCGGCGGAGACGGTGCAAGCGGTTGCCTACGACACCCCGATCGTCGGCTGGCGCGGCGCGCACGTCAACGCGCTGCGGCTGTGGTCGGCGCGCGCCCCCGATCCGCTCAAGCTCGACGTCTTCAACACCGGCGATTATCTCGGCGCCAGTGCCGAGCAGGCCCGCGCGGAATCGATCTGCAAGTTCCTGTATCCAAACGACGAGAGCGCCGCCGGGCGCGAGCTGCGGCTGCGCCAGGAATATTTCTTCGTTTCGGCGTCGTTGCAGGACCTGATCAAGCGGCACCTCGATTCTGAAGGCCAGTTGCGCGGGCTGGCGCAGAAGGCCGCGGTGCAGCTCAACGATACCCACCCCAGCCTCGCCGTCACCGAATTGATGCGTATTCTGGTCGACCTGCACAATTTCCGCTGGGACGAGGCATGGCAGATCACCACCGCCGTGCTGTCCTACACCAACCATACGCTGCTGCCCGAGGCGCTGGAAACCTGGCCGGTCGAACTGTTCGAGCGCGTGCTGCCGCGCCACCTCGACATCATCTACCGCATCAACGACGCTCACCTGGCGCTGGCGGACGCGCACTGTCCGGGCGACGTCGAATTCCGTGCTTCGGTGTCGCTGATCGACGAAAAATCCGGCCGCCGTGTACGCATGGGACAACTGGCATTCGTCGGCTCGCACCGCATCAACGGCGTGTCGGCGATGCATTCCGACCTGATGAAGGAAACCGTATTCCACGATCTCAATCATCTTTATCCCGGCCGCATCACCAACAAGACCAACGGCATCACCTTCCGACGCTGGCTGATGCTGGCCAACCCCAGGCTTACGGGACTGCTGCGCGAGGCCTGCGGCGAAGCCGTTCTCGACGATCCCTCGCAGCTTTCCGAGCTGGAACCCTTGGCCGGCGACAGCGCGTTCCAGCAGCGGTTCCGCGTCGTCAAGCATCAGAACAAGATCGCGCTGGCGCGGCTGATCGGCGAACGTCTGGGTGTGCAGATCGATCCAGGTGCGCTGTTCGACGTCCAGATCAAGCGCATCCACGAATATAAGCGGCAACTGCTCAACCTGCTTGAAACCGTCGCCCTTTACCACGCGATCAAGGACGAACCGCAACGCGACTGGGTACCGCGGGTAAAAATCTTCGCCGGCAAGGCGGCGGCGAGCTATCGCTACGCCAAGCTAATCATAAAGCTGATCAACGACGTTGCGGAAGTGATCAACAACGACCCCGCAATCGGCGGCAGGCTCAAGGTCGCATTCCTTGCGGATTACAATGTCAGCCTTGCTGAAATCATCATTCCCGCCGCCGATCTCTCCGAACAGATTTCGACCGCGGGCATGGAAGCCTCCGGTACCGGCAACATGAAGCTGGCGCTCAACGGCGCGCTGACCATCGGCACGCTGGACGGCGCCAATCTCGAAATCCGCGATCATGTCGGCGCCGATAATATCGCGATCTTCGGCATGGAGGCGCTGGAAGTGGTGGTGCGGCGCAAGCAGGGGCTGGACGCCACCGACGTCATTACGCGATCGCCGCACCTGTCGCGCGCGATCGCCGCGATCGCGAGCGGCGCGTTCTCGCCCGACGATCCCTACCGGTTCGAATCGGTCGCGCACGCGCTGCGCTATCTCGATCACTACATGGTCAGCGCGGATTTCGACGCCTATTTCGATGCCCAGCGCGGCATCGACGCGCGCTGGCAGGTGGTTCCGGCATGGACGCGGGCCAGCATTCTCAACGTCGCGCGGATGCCATGGTTCTCGTCGGACCGCACCATCCGCGAATACGCGGAGGATATCTGGGGCGTTCCGGTGCAAACCGTGGCGCAGCTTTCGACGATGCGGCAGGCGAAGGGTTAGACGTCCTCGGCGCCCGTTTGATTAGCGCACCTAAATTTGCAATCGTCATTCCGGGGCGCGCGAAGCGCGAGCCCGGAATCCATAACCACGACGGAGTGTATGGATTCCGGGCCTGCGCCAGAAGGCGCATCCCGCAACGACAACAGATCAAGCCTCGCCAAACCATACGGAAACGAATGCTTACCAAGGCACCGCATCTGTTCGACGACGCGACATCCGTCGCCGCTGGCGACAGCCGATGGACCGGCGCGACCAGCGACGATTACTGGGCCTTCGTCGGCCCGTTCGGCGGCGTCACCGCGGCAACGATGTTGCGGGCGATCCTGGAGCATCCGCAACGCGCCGGCGATCCGCTGTCGCTCACCGTCAATTTCTGCGCGCTGATCGCGCAAGGGCCGTTCGATCTCGACGTCCGCCTGATCAAGGCCAACCGTTCCACCCAGCACTGGTCCGTCGAACTCACGCAGGGAGGCGACGACGTCGCGACCTTTGCGACCGCGGTGTTCGCGGTACGTCGTCCGTCATGGTCGTATCAGCCAGCGCAACATTTGCCAGCCACACCGTTCGGGCAAACGCGGCCCTATCCAAAAAGCGGCCTCGGAATGTCGTGGGTGAAGCAATACGATTTCCGCTTTGTCGAAGGCGAACCGCAGTTCGGCGGATCGCCTCATCTCACGCCTGCCAGCGCATTCTCCAGATTATGGATCGGCGACACCAAACCGCGTCCGGTCGACGTCCTTTCGCTGATGTCGATGTCGGACGCGTTCTTCGGCCGCATCTTTCATGTCCGGAACGAATTCGTGCCGTTCGGCACCGTATCGCTGACCACCTATTTCCACACCGACGCGGACGACCTCGCCGCCGAGGATATCAGCCACGTTCTCGCCGTCGCCGACGCCAGGATCTTTCACAAGCGTTACGGCGATCAGAACGGCGAACTATGGTCGCCGAACGGCCGCCTGCTCGCGACCACGACACAGATCGCGTATTTCAAGGCTTAGTGTTTCGTCATTCCGGGATGCGCCCTTGGCGCAGGCCCGGAATCCATAAACTCCGATGGTGGTTATGGATTCCGGGCTCGCGCTTCGCGCGCCCCGGAATGACGAAGTTATTACTCCGCCGCCAGCTTCATGTCCGGCGCGGCGGCGCGGACGTCGGCATCGACGTCCTTTTCGAACTTGGCGAAATTCTTAGCAAACATGCCGACCAGCGCGCGGGCGGTCTTGTCGAACTCGGCCTTGTCGGCCCAGGTCTTGACCGGATCGAGAATGTGCGGCTCGACACCGGGCAGCGAGGTCGGCACCGCGAAGCCGAAATACTTGTCGGTGCGGAAATCGGCTGATCGCAGCGAGCCGTTCAGCGCCGCGGTCAACAGCGCGCGCGTCACCTTGATCGGCATGCGCCGCCCGGTGCCGTATTTGCCGCCGGTCCAGCCGGTGTTGACCAGCCAGCAATCGACCTCGTGCCTGGCGATCAAGTCGCGCAGCAGGTTGCCGTACACGGACGGATTGCGTGGCAGGAATGGCGAACCGAAGCAGGTGGAGAACTCCGGCTCCGGATCATTGCCGAGGCCGCGCTCGGTGCCCGCGACCTTGGCGGTGTAGCCGGAGAGGAAGTGGTACATCGCCTGCGCCGGCGTCAGTTTGGCGATCGGCGGCATCACGCCGAAGGCGTCGGCGGCGAGCATGACCAGATTCTTCGGATGACCGGCCCGGCCGGTCCTGGAAGCGTTCGGAATGAAGTCGAGCGGATAGGCGGAGCGGGTGTTTTCGGTCTTCGAGCCGTCGTCGAAATCCGGCGCGCGGGTGTGCCCGTCAAGCACCACGTTTTCCAGCACCGCGCCAAAACGTTTGCTCGCGGCATAGATCTCGGGCTCGGCTTCTTGCGACAGCTTGATGCATTTGGCGTAGCAGCCGCCTTCGAAATTAAAGATGCCGTCCTTGCCCCAGCCGTGTTCGTCGTCGCCGATCAGCGTCCGTTTCGGGTCGGCGGACAGCGTGGTTTTGCCGGTGCCGGAGAGGCCAAAGAAGATCGCAGCATCGCCGCCGGGCCCGACATTGGCCGAGCAATGCATCGGCATCACGCCCTTTTCCGGCAGATAGTAGTTCAGCGTCGTGAACACGCTCTTCTTCATCTCGCCGGCATAATAGGAACCGCCGATCAATACGATCTTGCGGGCGAAATCGATCGCGACCACGTTCTCCGAGCGCACGCCATGGCGTTTCGGATCGGCCTTGAAGCTCGGCAGGTCGATAATCGTCAGTTCGGGCACGAAGCTTGAAAGCTCCGACACTTCGGGACGAATCAGCAGCGTGCGAATGAACAGCGAATGCCAGGCGAGTTCGGTGTATACCCGGGTCTTGATGCGCAGGGTGGGATCGGCCCCGCCATAGAGGTCCTGCGCGAACAGCGTCATGTCCGCGGTATGGTTGAGAAAATCCTGATAGAGCGCCTCGAACTGTTCCGGGGTGATCGACTGATTGCCGTCCCACCACATGTTCTTGTCGGTGGTCGCATCGCGAACGGTGAACTTGTCCTTGGGGCTGCGGCCGGTGAAGTCGCCGGTATCGGCACACAGCGCGCCATCCGCCGACAATACGGCTTCGCCGGCGCGCAGCGCGTGCTCGTACAGCTGCGGCGCGCCAAAATTCCAGTTAACGGCCTTGAGATTTTTTAAGCCGAATTTGTCGGCGCCAAAAGCACCGTTGTATATGCCCGTCTCTTGCACGGAAGCTTCCTCCTCGAACCCGCGGTTCTTTACGCGCGATTGCCGCAAAACGCGCCTTATGTCGCGGTAACCATCAATGTAGCCTTCCGGCCCCAGCCCGGTGACCTAATACTGATGAACGTCGGGCTTGCCAAGCCGATCCTCGGAAAATTGGTTTATTCAAAGAGGGTGTCGATCCGGCTCAATCGCCTGCTGCGGCGCGGGCTTGCACGGCAAGTTCTTTCAACACCTTCTGCAGTGCGGCAGGGGTGACAATCCGCCGCGGGAAATCCAGCCGCAACGTTTTGAGGCCGGCCTGCATGTCCATGCCATCCGGGTCGCAACCGGTGCAACGCCAGCCCGATTGTTCAGCACCGAGCAGCCTGGCGGCGTAGAGATTCATGGTCTCGCGGTGATCGGCATTCATGTGTTCGACGGCGCCTTGCTCGGCCCGAAGCAGCGCGTCCGCACTCGATACGTCGGTCAGAAACTGCTCGGGCGCGAGATCAACGATCCGCCCGAAACCGCCAACCAGATGCGCGGTCGTGGGGCGAATCGAGAAGAACGAAAAATCCTTAAAATTTACAAAGACTTCGGCCGAAGGATGGGCGTTGAGGTAGCGCCGGCGCATTACCTCTTTGCCGGCCTCATCGGCCTGTTCGGCCCGCCCCGCCAGCATGATCCGCGCGCCCTCCAGCGGATCGCCCTCGGCCCCCTCATCCAGCATCAGCGAAACCCTGGGATCGCTCAGGATATTCAAGGTATGCAGCGCGAGACGCGAAATCAGCAGGATTGGCGAGCCGTCGCAATGGCTTGCGATATTGACCAGCGAGCAATAAGGCTCGCCGCTGCCGCGCATCAGGGTCGCCATGGCACCGTGCCGACTGCGACGCAGCAGCGAGCGGGCCAGTTTCGGGGCACTGAAATCGGCGGTTTCCGGCATCGGTTAAATCCAGCATCTCGTTGCAAAAAGGGCCTTATTTGGGCTAAAGCGGTGCCTATATGGGTTGGAACGCGCGAACCATTCATGCGTTGTGCGGGAACTCGGTCACACTTCAGCCCAGCTTGCATTGCTCGTTGATCGAGTTCGAAGCCCACTTATACGGCACGTTACTGGATTGCCGTCGCTCCAAGCATTTTCGGAAAGCAGGCTCATGCCCACAATCGCTTTGGTCGACGACGACCGCAACATCCTCACATCCGTCTCGATCGCGCTGGAAGCCGAGGGCTACCGCATCATGACCTATACGGATGGCGCCTCGGCGCTGGATGGTTTCCGCACCAGCCCGCCGGACCTCGCAATTCTCGACATCAAGATGCCGCGCATGGACGGCATGGAAACGCTGCGCCGGCTGCGGCAGAAGTCCGATCTGCCGGTAATTTTTCTTACCTCCAAGGATGAAGAGATCGATGAATTGTTCGGCCTCAAAATGGGCGCCGACGATTTCATCCGCAAGCCGTTCTCGCAGCGCCTGCTGGTGGAACGTGTAAAAGCCGTGCTGCGCCGCGCCGCGCCCAAGGATCCGACCGCGGTGCCGAAGGAAACCGACGCCAAAGCGCTGGATCGCGGCTTGCTGCGGATGGATCCGGAACGCCACACCTGCACCTGGAAGAACGAACCGGTCACGCTGACCGTCACCGAATTTCTGATCCTGCAGGCGCTGGCCACCCGCCCCGGGGTCGTGAAAAGCCGCAACGCCTTGATGGACGCGGCTTATGACGATCAGGTCTATGTCGACGACCGCACCATCGACAGCCACATCAAGCGGCTGCGCAAGAAATTCAAGGTTGTCGATGACGATTTCGAAATGATCGAAACCCTCTACGGCGTGGGCTATCGGTTCAAAGAAACCTGATAGACTGTCATTCCGGGTTCGCCGGCGCAAAGGCGCGGACGCGCCGGAATAACGCTGGTAAATCGGCGGAGTAACCTAACGGACGTTTTGGCCATTGCTTGATCGAACCCAGCCTGATCCGGGCGTGAACGCCGAAGGCACCTCGCCGTCGCTCGCGCTGGACGATATTGCCGCTGCCGACGGTGCGCGCGCGCAGGGCAAGCAGCGCGTGCTCGGCTGGCTGCGCCGGACCGGACGGTTTTTTTTCGCACTCAGCTTTTCAAGCCTGACCCGGCGCATCGTTTCGCTGAATCTGGCAGGCCTGATCGCGCTGGTGGCGTGCATTCTCTATCTCTCGCAGTTTCGCGCCGGCCTGATCGATGCGCGCGCCGAAAACCTGTTGTCGACGGGAGAAGTCATCGCGCGCGCCATCGCCGCGACGGGTACTACCGAAAACAACGGTCTAACCATCGACCCGGAGCGCCTGCTGGACCTGAAGCCCGGCGAAACCTTTGGCCCTTCCGACGATGCGTTGTCCGGTCTGGATTTTCCGATCAATCCGGAACGCATTGCACCGGTGCTGCGCGGCCTGATTTCGCCGACCAAGACGCGGGCCCGGATTTACGACCGCGACGGCGTGCTGATCCTCGACAGCCGCAGCCTGTACGGTCGGGGCGACGTCATGCGTTTCGAACTGGCCCCGCCCTCGGCCAGCACACCCGGAATCGCCGAGCGCGCGACCATCGCCATTCGCACCTGGCTCAATCGCGGCGACCTGCCGCTCTATCGCGAACTCGGTCCGGAGAACGGCAAGGGTTACAACGAAGTTTCCCGCGCCCTTGACGGCATCAAAGGTTCCATGGTGCGCATCAACGACCGCGGGGAAGTCATCGTCTCGGTGGCGGTACCGGTGCAGCATTTTCGCGCCGTCAACGGCGTGCTGCTGCTGTCGACGCAGGGCGGCGACATCGACCAGATGGTGACCGCCGAGCGGCTTGCGATCCTGAAGATTTTTGCGGTCGCAGCCGTGGTGATGATCGTGCTGTCGCTGCTGCTCGCGAGCACCATCGCCGGCCCGGTGCGGCGGCTTGCCGACAGCGCCGAACGCGTGCGTCGGCGCATCCGCACCCGGGTCGAAATTCCGGATTTCACCGGCCGCCGCGACGAAATCGGGCATCTGTCCGGCGCGCTGCGCGACATGACCGACGCGCTGTATAACCGCATCGAGGCGATTGAGATGTTCGCCGCGGATGTCGCCCATGAATTGAAGAACCCGCTGACATCGCTGCGCTCCGCGGTGGAAACCTTGCCGCTTGCCAGGAACGAGAACAGCCGTTCCCGGCTGCTCGCTGTCATCGAACACGACGTCAAGCGGCTCGACCGGCTGATCTCGGACATTTCGGATGCCAGCCGTCTGGATGCCGAGCTGCAGCGGCAGGACGAGGCGCCGGTGGATCTGCGCCGCCTGATCACGACGCTTACCTCCGTCGCCAATGAAACCCGGCTCGGCCACGATGTCGGCGTTGAAGCGCGCTTCGAAGGCAGCCCGAGGGATACGTTCTCGATCCCCGGCCATGATTCGCGGCTGGGACAGGTGATCTCCAACCTTCTGGTCAACGCGCAATCGTTTTCCGACCCCGGCGGCAAGGTCCGCATCGTCTGCCGCCGCGTGCGCTCCGAAATCGAAATCATCATCGATGACGACGGTCCCGGCATTCGCGAGGACGCGCTGGAGAAAATCTTCGAGCGGTTCTATACCGACCGTCCGCATCAGGGCTTTGGCCAGAATTCCGGCCTCGGCCTGTCGATTTCGAAACAGATCATCGAAGCCCATCGCGGACGCATCTGGGCCGAGAATCGCGCCGGCCCCGTCAATGCCGATGGTGAGGCTACCGTGGCCGGGGCGCGCTTCGTGGTGCGGCTGCCTGCGCCATGACGGCATCCGGCGGCGACAGCATCCACGCCTCCGCCGTGCTGGTGGGGGACCGTGCGGTGCTGATCCGCGGTCCGTCGGGATCCGGCAAATCACGCCTCGCATTCGACCTGATCCTCGCCGGGCGCGCGGGACAAATTCCGGCCGCCATGCTGGTCGGCGACGATCGCGTCTATCTGGAGGCCGCGCAAGGGCATCTGCTGGTACGGCCAGCCCGCGAGCTGGCCGGGCTGATCGAAATTCGCGGGCTCGGCATCCGCCGCTGCGATTTTGCCGAACCGGCGGCGGTGGGCCTGGTGGTGGATTTGGCGGCGGCCGACGCCGAGCGAATGCCCGTGCCTGATGCCCTGGCTATAACCGTATGCGGTGTTATAATACCAAGAATTCCGGTAAGTTCGGCCTTTCAGCCGTTCTCCATGGTGGCGGCCGCGCTGTGCACCCAACCTTCTGAGGATTGCTCTAAGGGAATTGGTAACCATATAAGGACCACTATCGCCACCCGATAGACCGGCGCCGGCTCCCCCCAATCCTGCTAAATCCGGGAGAATCCCGAAGATCCCCTCTTGCGCAGGGGCTCCGGATGGTCAAAGTGGCCCGTTCGTGCGGTGCACCAAAAGCACCCGCGAGGAGTTTCCGATGATTGGTCTGGTACTTGTGACCCATGGGCGCCTTGCCGACGAGTTCAAGGCGGCGCTCGAACATGTAATGGGTCCGCAAAAGCAAATCGAAGCAGTTACGATCGGCGCCGAGGACGATGCCGATCTGTGTCGGAGCGACATCATTGAAGCCGTCAATCGCGTCGACTCCGGCGATGGCGTCGCCATCCTCACCGACATGTTCGGCGGCACCCCATCTAACCTCGCGATCTCCTGCATGAGCCGGCCCAAGGTCGAAGTACTTGCGGGAATCAATCTTCCGATGCTGGTAAAACTTGCCAAGGTGCGCGAGGAGCGGCCGCTGCCCGACGCCATCGCGATGGCGCAGGAAGCCGGCCGCAAATACGTCACCATCGCCAGCCGGGTGCTCGCCGGAAAATGACCGACGACGCGGCTTCGCCCGGCGACAATGCGGCGGCTGATGCCCCATCATCGCCATCGGGTGCGGTAACCAGAGAAATTCCCATCATCAACAAACGCGGGCTTCACGCGCGCGCTTCCGCCAAATTCGTGAAGATGGTCGAGCAATTCGACGCCGAGGTCCTGGTCACCCGGGGCGGCGAGACCGTCGGCGGCACCTCGATCATGGGGCTGATGATGCTCTCGGCAGGTCCAGGCACCACCATCATCGTCTCCGCAACCGGCGCACAAGCTGAAGCCGCGGTGGCGGCGCTTGCCGAGCTTGTCGGCAAAAAGTTCAACGAGGAAGAATAGCTTTTCCACCGTCCCCGCGCAGGCGGGGACCCATAACCACCGTGCGCGCGGCTCTGCACGATGGTTGCAACGTCTCATTCCGATCGAGAATCCTGGGCGTATAGGTCCCCGCTTTCGCGGGACGACATTGCGTTACTTCCCCGGCGGCGCGATCCATATCTTCCACAACGTCGATGGCCCGGCGTGGCCATGGAAGAACCGCTGCGTCGTGATCGCCATCCGCTCGGCATTGGGCGCATTCGCCGCCATCCAGGCCTCGCAGGTCGGCAGCCGATAGTCGGTGGTATCGCAGACGCCGATGAAGCCGAGCCGTTTTGCCTCATCAAGCGATGTCAATCCGGATGACCACACTTCGCCGGGCGTGAAGGGCGCCGGATGATCGGCACTGTAGAACGTCATCGGTTCGCCGATTTCCGTGGTTCCCGCCACCACCGCCCAGCGCGTCTTGAAGCGCGCGCGCCACGCCTCGGTCAGTTCGCGCGCCAGCCCGGACCGCGACGCATAGGTCGAGGACGCATTTGGGTTGCGCTCGATCTCGGCTGCGGCGATCAGCGGCGACGCGCCGAGTGCCGCCAGGGTGACTGCAAGCCAGATCGCGGCAATATGAAACAGCGCGATCTTCTGCAGGCGCAGCGCCGGTATTGCGATCAACGCCAGCGGCGTCAGGAAGAACAGCGACATTCCCCAGTCGGTCTTCATATAGACGGTGAAGAGCAATGCGCCGAGCGGCGGCCCGACCGCGACCACGGCCTGGACGATCCAGATGTTGAGCGCCTGCGCCGCATTCACCCGCGCGTTCGCGCCAGCCGACCAGCTCCGCGCGACAGCCGCCAAAGGCGTGCGCCATCGCGCCGGCCAGCACAGCGCAAGCACGGCGAGCGCCACCGGCGCCGCCAGCAGGCCGAGATTGTGTCCGATGTAGCCAAGCACCAGCCGGACGTTTTGCGCGCGGCTCTCGAGGCCATAGACGTCGCCGGCATAGGTCAGCGGCACAAAGTCTACGTCCTGGAGCCACACCAGATGCGGAATCATCGCGACGACGAGGGTCGCAATCGCCACCCAGGGCGCCGGCGAGCGCAGGAACAGCATGCGGGCGGGATGAATCAGCGCCGCCAGTCCGATGGCGCCGATCATGGTCAGCACCCAGTATTTCGTCATCAGCGCCAGCGCACCGGCGAGCCCGAGCCACAGCCCTGCGCGCGCGGTGCGTTTCTCGAACGCGTGCAGATACGCCAGCACCAGCAGCGGCAGTGTCACCAGTTGCAGCAGATCCGGATTGTATTTGAAGCCCTTGAAATTGAAGACCGGATAGAGCGCCAGCATCACCATCGTGAAAAAGGCGCGGCGGCGATCGACCACGCGCAGCGCGATTCCCCAGCAGATGACCAACCCACAGCCCAGCGTCGCCATCGCCAGCGCATAGGTGGACCAGTCCGCGACGGGAAAGATCCTGAACCAGAGGCCGGCGATCCAGCCCGCGAGCGGCGGATGCTTGCCGTAGCCGAACTGGAATTTCTGGCCCCAGGCGAAAGCTTCCGCGACATCCATATGGACATCCTGCGCCGCCTTGAGGTTGGACAGAATGAGCGTCCACAGTGCCGCATGCGCGGCGGCAAAGCCGCTCACCAGCCGCAACCCGGCGTCGGGATCGGTCGCCGACGCCGCGACCCACGCCGCGAGCCGCCTCAGACCCGGCCGGCGGCGCACGCGCGATGTTGCGGGCAAAAATGAAGCAGCCGTCATGCCCGATTGCGTAGCGCGTTTTGCGCAGAAGTGGAATCGGCTTGACGTGAGATGAGGCCACCAAATCGCCCTAATAAGGTTGCTGGACCCCGGCGCGAATGCTATCCCGCGCCCATGACGTCAGGCCCTCTTTCCAACATCCGCAATTTCTCCATCGTCGCGCATATCGACCATGGCAAATCCACGCTCGCCGACCGCCTGATCCAGACCACGGGCGGGCTGCAGGCGCGCGAGATGAAGGAACAGGTGCTGGATTCGATGGATATCGAGCGCGAACGCGGCATCACCATCAAGGCGCAGACCGTGCGGCTGAATTACCATGGGCAAGACGGCAAGGATTACATCTTCAACCTGATGGACACGCCGGGCCATGTCGACTTTGCCTATGAAGTCTCGCGCTCGCTGGCGGCCTGCGAGGGCTCGCTGCTGGTGGTCGACGCCAGCCAGGGTGTCGAGGCGCAGACGCTGGCCAACGTCTATCACGCGCTCGATGCCGGCCACGAGATCGTGCCGGTGCTCAACAAGATCGATCTGCCGGCCGCCGAACCCGACCAGGTCCGGCAGCAGATCGAGGACGTGATCGGCATCGACGCCTCCGACGCGGTGATGATCTCGGCGAAAACCGGCCTCGGCATCGACGAGGTGCTGGAAGCCATCGTGCACCGGCTGCCGCCGCCGCAGGGCGACCGCGATGCCCCGCTGAAGGCGCTGCTCGTGGATAGCTGGTACGACGTCTACCTCGGCGTCGTGGTGCTGGTTCGGGTAGTCGATGGCGTGATGAAGAAAGGCCAGCGCATCCGCATGATGGGCACCAACGCCGCCTATGAGGTGGAACGCGCCGGATTTTTTACGCCGAAGATGACGGCGGTCGACGAACTCGGCCCCGGCGAGATCGGCTTCATCACGGCGGCGATCAAGGAAGTCGCCGACACCCGGGTCGGCGACACCATCACCGACGACAAGAAGCCGGTCACCGAAATGCTGCCGGGCTTCAAGCCGGCGATCCCGGTGGTGTTCTGCGGATTGTTTCCGGTCGATGCCGACGATTTCGAGACGCTGCGCGCGGCGATGGGCAAGCTGCGCCTCAACGACGCCAGCTTTTCGTTCGAGATGGAGACTTCCGCGGCGCTCGGCTTCGGCTTCCGCTGCGGCTTCCTCGGACTGTTGCATCTGGAAATCATCCAGGAGCGGCTGAGCCGCGAATTCGATCTCAACCTGATCGCGACCGCGCCGAGCGTGATCTACAAGATGCATCTCACCGACGGAACGGTGATCGAGATCCACAACCCGATCGACATGCCCGACGTGGTGAAGATCGCCGAGATCGAGGAACCGTGGATCGAGGCCACGATCCTGACCCCGGACGAATATCTCGGCAGCGTCCTGAAACTGTGCCAGGACCGCCGCGGTTCGCAGAAGGAGCTGACTTACGTCGGCAACCGCGCGATGGTGAAATACGACCTGCCGCTCAACGAGGTGGTGTTCGATTTCTACGATCGCCTGAAATCGGTTTCCAAGGGCTATGCCTCGTTCGACTATCATCTCACCGACTACAAGCCGGCCGATCTGGTCAAGATGCAGATCCTGGTCAACAACGAGCCGGTCGATGCGCTGTCGATGCTGGTGCACAAGACCCGCGCCGAGGGCCGCGGCCGCGCCATGGTGGAGAAGATGAAGGAACTGATCCCGCCGCACATGTTCCAGATCCCGATCCAGGCCGCGATCGGCGGCAAGGTGATCGCCCGCGAAACCGTCCGCGCGCTGCGCAAGGACGTCACCGCCAAATGCTACGGCGGCGACATCACCCGCAAGCGCAAACTTCTGGAGAAGCAGAAGGAAGGCAAGAAGAAGATGCGCCAGTTCGGCAAGGTCGACATTCCGCAGGAGGCGTTCATCGCGGCGCTGAAGGTGGATAGCTGAGGCGAAACGTTACTTCCCTCCCCCGGGAGGTTCATCATCACCCGGGCGCTTTGAATTTTCTGCTTCTGCGGTAATCAATTGCCTGATCATCGTATGCTTGAACTCCCTATACAACTCGCGAAATACGAGACTATAGTTCCAAGCTTCGATTTTTGCAGAAACGAGCGGTTTGCCGAACTCACCAGATAATTGCTGTGAAGAAAGAAAACGGTCTTATTAATACTTAGATTTGGGGCTGCTCAACACCGGAATTTACTTCACAGTTTGATCCGTATGAGCGTGCCCGTGGAAAAGAAATTGGTCCTTACCGCGCACGCCCGGATCAGGTTGCACGGCCGCCATATCGATCCAGGCTGGATTGAAGAAACCATTTTTGACGCCGATTGGATTGAACCCGACCCCAGAGACCCGGCCGTTGAGCGCAGATTTCGAGCAGTCCCACAATTCGGTGGCCGTATCCTCCGGGTGGCGTGTGTTGAGACAAATCGAGCATTCGCCTTATAAGTGTGATGTTCGACCGGAACGCGAGGCGAAAGCCATGACAGACATGACTTACGATACCGAAGCCGATGCGGTGTATATCACCGTCGGACGTGGCACGGTTGACCGGACAGAAGAGTCCGGCCCGTTCATCTATGACGTAGACGCCGATGGCCGTATCGTCGGTATCGAAATCCTGTCCGCGAGCAAGGTTTTGGTGCTCGGAGACTGGAAAAAAAGCCAGCCCACCGGGCAAAGCACGCGTTAGCGCAGCCGAGTAACCATTCAGTGCACTGCCTGATGCGAACTGTCCGGGCAGCTAGATGCAACCCGGAGTTTTTGGCAGCTACGCCGCGAAGCCGAAATGACGCGACATCATCCTGAAAGCGATGCGATCGACGGCTGGATCGAGGCCATCTGCGATCAGGATCGTTTCGATTGGCCGCCATTCTGATCGTCTTGATCGATGCCGCCAGATGCCTTACCGCTACCATCGGCCAGCTAAAAACAAAGCCGAGGAAGCCATGAACAAGCCGCCCGGTTTCGACCTCGTCGCGCGTGCGCGGGCGTTGGCGCCGCTGATCGCGTCCGAGGCGAACGAGATCGAGCGGACGCGGCGCCTCACCGCGCCGGTGGTGTCCGCGTTGATCGAGAACGGGCTGTATCGCGCGCTGCTGCCGAAAAGCACGGGCGGCGCGGAGGCGCCGATCGAGAATTTCATGCAGATGCAGGAAGAGATCGCCAAGGCCGATGCGTCGACGGCGTGGTGTCTTGGCCAATGCGCCGTCTGCGCCATGACCGCGGCCTATCTCGATCCGGAAACCGCGCGCGAGATTTTCGGCCCCGCCGACGGCATCCTGGCCTGGGGCGCGATCGCCCATGAGGCGCGCGCCGTTCCCGGCGGCTATCGCATTTCCGGACGCTGGGATTTTGCGAGCGGCTCGCGCCAGGCGAAATGGCTCGGCGCGCATGTGCGGATCGTGGAGGCCGACGGCACGCCACGGCGCAAGCCGGACGGCGCGCCGGAGGTGCGCACCGTCCTGTTTCCGCTGAGCAGCGCCACCATGTACGATGTCTGGGACGTGATCGGCCTCAACGGCACCGGCACCGACAGCTATTCGGTCGATGACCTGTTCATTCCGGACCGGTTCGCGGCGCTGCGGGACGACCCCGCGGCGCTGCGCGAACAGGGACCGCTCTACAAGCTTCCCACCTACTTCGCGTTCAGCCTCGGCTTCGCCGCGGTGTCGCTCGGGGTGGCGCGCGCCACCCTCGATGCCGCCACCGATCTGGCGCGCGGCAAGGCGTCGTTCGGCATCAAGCCGATGCGCGACAACAACGCCGTTCAGGGCGCGATCGGCCGCGCCGAGGGCGATCTGCGCGCGGCGCGCGCCTATCTCTATGCGACCGCCGGCGAGGTCTGGCGCGATCTTCCGTCCGGCGGCCTCACCGGCGAGCACCGCATCGCGTTGCGTCTGGCCTCGACCTGGACCATTCACCGCGCGGCGTCGGTGGTCGAGGCCGCCTACCGCATGGCCGGCGCCACCGCGGTGTTTCGCGCCAATCCGTTCGAACGCCGCTTCCGCGACATGCATGCGATCACGCAGCAGATCCAGGCCCGCGATACCCATTACGAGGACGTCGGCAAGGCGATCCTGAGCGGCGGCGCGGACACCCCGCTCTCGACGTCGCAGCGGGCCTGATCCCGCCCCGGCCGACGCGCTGACCTCTCCCTTTAGCAGAAAGCTGCGGCCGCCGGAACCTGCGCATGCGGACGTGCGTTGCGATCCCACGTCGGCACTAACATCGGGAGAGCACCATGCCGCGCGGCGACAAATCGAGCTACACCGACAAGCAGAAGCGAATGGCCGAACACATCGAGGAGGGCTACGAAAAGCGCGGCGCCAGCAAGAAGGAATCCGAGCGGCGTGCCTGGGCGACGGTGAACAAGGAAACCGGCGGCGGCAACAAGAGCGGCTCCGGGCGCGGCATCGCCGATACCAACGTCTCGGCGAAAAAAGGCGGCCGGATCGGCGGCCCGCGCGGCGGCAAGGCCTCCGCGAGCAGGCCGGCGGCGGCACGATCCCGCTCCGCGAAAAAGGCGGCGGCGACACGCAAGCGCACCGCGACCAAGCGGTCGGCGCCGCGCAAGACCGCGCGGAAGCGGTAAGGCTGCGCCATTCGCCTCGGCGTTGACGCGACGTCTCGCTTTTGCAAGGAGCAAAGCGGCGACGCGATACAGCGTGGACCGGCCACGATCCGCTGCTTTCCACGCCATCGGCGACGGCAGCGGCGGCGAAGCTTCGCGCCGGATCAGAAACTTCGCGCCGGATCAAGCGATTGGGTCGGCACATCGCGTCTCCGCTGCTGATTTCACGCATCACTTGCGTTATAGAATGCGCCGATGAACTGCCGCCTGATTCTTCCCTTGATTTTCGGCCTGTTTCTGATTCCGGTTACCGCCGCCCCCGTCGCGATGGCGCAGGAAAAGGGCAGTCTCGACCCGAAGCCGCTGCCGCCGCTCGCCAATCCCGGCGATCCCAATATCGCCGCCAAGGAGCTGTTCGGCCGCAAGCTGCTGCCGGCGGCGATGCCGACGCGCGTGGTCGGGTTCTATGCCAAGGGTTGCATCGCCGGCGCCGAGGCGCTGCCGATCAACGGCGACACCTGGCAGGTGATGCGGCTGTCGCGCAACCGCTACTGGGCGCATCCCGACATGGTCGCGCTGCTGCAGCGGTTGTCAGCCAGGGCGCGCAAGGACGCGGGCTGGCCGGGACTGTTGATCGGCGACATGTCGCAGCCGCGCGGGGGCCCGATGATCACCGGCCACGCCAGCCACCAGGTCGGACTCGATGCCGATATCTGGCTGACGCCGATGCCGAAGCGGCGACTGTCGCGCGAGGAACGGGAGGAAATGTCCGCGGTGATGACGGTGCGCGCCGACCGTCTCGACATCGATCCCAAGGTCTGGACGCCGACCCACCTGCCGGTGATCCGCGCCGCAGCGCAGGAACCGAGCGTCGAACGTATCTTCGTCAACGCCGCGATCAAGAAAGCGCTGTGCCGCGAAGCCGGGGGTGACCGCGGCTGGCTTTCCAAGGTGCGCCCGATGTACGGCCACGATTATCACTTTCACGTCCGCATCAAGTGCCCGCCGGGCGGCGGCGAATGCGAAAGCCAGCCGGCGCCGTCCGACAGCGATGGCTGCAGCGCCGGCGATCTCGCCTACTGGTTCAAGGATTCGGTGCTGCATCCAAAGCCGCCGAAAATCCCGCCGAAACCGACGCCGCCGATGACGCTCGCGCAACTGCCTGCGGCGTGCAAGCAGGTGTTGACGGCGCCGGACGCAAAGCAATAACCGTTCCCCCCATCGGTGTTCGGACGCGCGCTTCGCACCAACCCGGAATCCGGCTCCTCGCATTCTCCTGACTCCGGGTTCGCTCGCGATGCGAGCACCCGGAACGGCGCACAGGCACCAAATGGATTTCTTCGGCTCCGGAAATCTGCTAAAGTCGGGCATCGCGGCGCCGTAAGCGCGCGCAAATGTCTGGGACGGCGGTCCCGGCTTCTTATCCAGCCATCTGTCAGCACAGGTGCGTAGCGTTGCCGCGCGCGCCGTAACGCAAGGCTTCATCATGCGCATCAGTGCACGCAACCAGATCAAAGGCACCGTCGTCGACGTCAAGAAAGGTGCGACCACCTCCCATGTCCGTGTCGATATCGGCGGCGGCAATATCGTGACTTCCGCCATAACCAACGAAGCGGTCGATGAACTGGACATCAAGGCCGGCGGCAAGGCCACCGTCCTGGTGAAGGCGTCCGACGTCATGATCGCGGTGGATTGACCATGCGTACGCCCCTGCACATCACGTTAATGTTGCTCGGAGCGGCTCCCGCCTGGGCGGACGAACCGAGCGGCTGCGACAAATTCAAATGGCCGATCGAGCGCGAACGCGCGGCGCTGACCGCGCCGGATCGCATCAAGCTGACGTCGGGCGCAGAGCTTGCGGCATTGCCGCCAACCGGCGTCACGCTTGGCTTGCGCGCCCCCGCCGAGGCCAAATTACCCTCGCCGCCAGAGCGGGCGCCGAAGGAAGGTACCTTTGCTGGCTTCGCGAGCTTCAAAAACCCGCCAAAGGCCGGCGTCTATACCGTCAGCCTGTCGTCGGGCGGCTGGATCGACGTCGTACAGGGCGGCAATTTTCTCAAGCCGAAGGCGCATAGTGGTGCGACCGACTGCGACGGCATCCGCAAAACCATGAAGTTTGAGTTGGCGGCAAGTCCCTTTGTGATCCAGATCAGCGGCACGAAGGAGGATTTGGTATCGATGGCGATCCTGCCGTCCGAATAGTGCCGATCTGAGACGAACGGTCACTTTACCCGCAGCGTCAGCCTGTTATGTTCGTGCTGCGACCTCCCGGGCCTGCCGTAAGCGCGCCTGGGACGGCCGGAACGGCGCTTCCGCCTGTCGCTTTCATCGACCACCAACGCCTGATTTGCACGCGCCGGAAGCGCGTGCGAACACGTACGGAGCGCCATCATGCATCGTCTCGCCGTATTTTTCGCCGCCCTCACCGTCCTGTTCGGATCGGCCCATTCGCCCGCGCCGGCGCAGGACAGGACGCTTACCGTGTTCGCCGCGGCTTCGATGAAGAACGCGCTTGACGACATCGATGCCGCCTACACGGCGAAAACCGGCGTCAAGATCGTGGCAAGCTATGCCGCAAGCTCGGCGCTTGCCAAGCAGATCGAGCAGGGCGCGCCGGCGGATATTTTTATGTCCGCCGACACTGACTGGATGGATTATGCAATCGGAAAACGCAACATCAGCGAGTCAACGCGCGTCAACCTGCTCGGCAACGCCATCGTGCTGGTCGCGCCGAAGGATTCTTCGACCGACAATGTGACGATTGCACAAGGCTTCGATCTCGCCAGGCTGGCCGGCGACGGCAAGATCGCGACCGGCGACGTGAAAGCCGTACCGGTCGGCAAATATGCCAAGGCCGCATTGGAAAAGCTCGGCGCGTGGACCGCGGCTGAACCGAAATTCGCGATGGCCGAAAGCGTACGCGCGGCGCTGACGCTGGTGGCGCGCGGCGAAGCGGTCCTCGGCATCGTCTATTCGACCGACGCCAAGGTCGAGCCGGGCGTCAAGGTCATCGGCACCTTCCCCGCGGATTCGCATCCTGCCATCATCTATCCGGTTGCGGCGACCACGATCGCCAAGCCGGAGGCCGCCGACTATCTCGCCTTCCTGCGCTCGTCGGCGGCCAAGACCATCCTGGAAAAATACGGCTTCAAGTTTCTGGTCAGCCCGACGACATGACATTGTCCTATCGTCATTGCGAGCCACCGGGTCGCGCGAATGCGCGCCCGATGATAAACGCCGCCGAAGCAACCCGCAGACCGGCCAAGACTGGATTGCTTCGTCGCAAACGATCCTGGCAATGACCGAAGCGCAATTGCCGGGGTCTCATGTTTGACATCTCCCCCGCCGAATGGACCGCGATCCTGCTCTCGCTGCGGATCGCGGCGGTCGCCACGCTGATATCGACACCCATCGGTATCGCGGTGGCCTGGCTGCTGGCGCGGCGCGAGTTCTGGGGCAAGCCGGTCGTCGACGCCCTGATCTATCTGCCGCTGGTGCTGCCGCCGGTGGTGACCGGGTATTTCTTGCTGCTGACATTCGGACGGCGCGGCCTGGCCGGGGCGTGGCTGGCCGATCATCTCGGCATCGTGATCGCGTTTCGCTGGACCGGCGCCGCGCTGGCCTGCGGCGTGATGTCGTTTCCGCTGCTGGTGCGGCCGATCCGGCTCTCCATCGAGGCGATCGACCGCCGGCTGGAGCAGGCCGCGGGCACCTTGGGCGCCGCGCCTTGGCAGGTGTTCACCACGGTGACGCTGCCGCTGGCGCTGCCGGGGGTGCTGGCCGGCATGGTGCTGGGCTTCGCCAAGGCGATCGGCGAGTTCGGCGCGACCATCACGTTCGTCTCCAATATTCCCGGCGAGACCCAGACCATTTCCTCGGCGATCTATTCGCTGATCCAGAGCCCCGGCGGCGACACCGCGGCGCTGCGGCTGGCGATCGTTTCCATCGTTATCGCGATGGGCGCGCTGATCGGCTCCGAATTTTTCGCGCGCCGCGCCACCCGGCGCCTGCATGGAAGTTGATCATGCTGCGCGTTGACGTGTCCAAGCGGCTCGGTGAATTCTCCATCGAAGCTGCTTTCACCAGCGAAGGCCGGGTCACCGGACTGTTCGGCGCGTCCGGCGCCGGCAAGACGTCGCTGATCAACATGATCGCCGGATTGCTGAAGCCCGACCGCGGGTTCATCGCCATCGACAATGAAACGCTGGATGACACAGCGAAACGGGTGCACATTCCACCCTATCGCCGCCGCGTCGGTTATGTGTTCCAGGACGCCCGGCTGTTTCCGCATCTCGATGTGAGCCAGAATCTGGACTATGGCCGGCGCATGAACGGTCTTAAGCGCGATCCGCTCAGCGAAGCGCGGATCACCGATCTGCTCGACATCGGCGGCCTCAAGGATCGCCGTCCCGGTCAATTGTCCGGCGGCGAACGTCAGCGCGTTGCGCTCGGCCGCGCACTGTTATCGAAACCAAGGTTGCTGTTGCTCGATGAGCCGCTGGGCTCACTGGACGAGGGCCGCAAGGTTGAGATCCTGCCCTACCTGGCGCGCTTGCGCGACGAGGCCGGGATCCCGATGGTTTATGTCAGCCACGACGCGGCCGAATTGCGCCAGTTGGCGACGCAGATCGTGATGCTCAGGAACGGACGGGTAACCGCACTTGGCGGAGTCAAGGTGCTGCAAGCCGTCATCCCGGGACGCGAGTGAAGCGCGCGAAACCGGAATCCTCCGTCATCCTATTCCCGTCACCGACGCCCACATCCGCGCCAGCCTGCGCTTGAGCGCCGCCGCGCGCGTCAACGGCACAACCTCTTCCTCATCCTCGGGCAATCGCAGTCCGACGACATTCACCCTGCCGCCGCCGAGGCTGCGGGCGACGAGAACGATGGAATCCAGAGCAAGTTCTGCGCCTTCCTTCGGCGCATGGTCGAGATGAATGTCAAAGTAATCCGCCAGCGTCAGTTTCGCCTGCTCTTCATCCACCGCCACGCCGTAGATCTCGGCAAGCTCGCCCAGCGTATGTTCACCCGATACCATGAAATCGCCGAACAGATGCGGATCGGGCGCCGAACTCGGCGCCATGTCGACAAAGAAGCGATCCAGCGCCTCGGCTTTTTCCGGCGGCGCCAGCAGATAGATATAGTCGCCGGCCGCGACCGGTTCGGCCTCCGCGGGTGATAAAATCTTCTGGTCGCGGATCACCAGCGTCGGCTTCGACCAGGATGGAATGAGGCCGCGGCGCAAATACAGGCTTTTGGGACGAACGGCGTAACCGACCAGTTGCTGCTCGAGCTGGCCGGGCAGATCCAGCTCCACGCGTCGCGGCCCGCGGTCCGCGCGCGGCAGCGCGACATGGAGACGGCGCGCCGCGGCGGCCAGCGTCCAGCCCTGCAGCAGCAGCGAGATGATGACGACGACGAAGGCGACGTCGAAATAGAGATAGGCCTTCGACAGTCCCACCAGCATCGGGATCGAGGCCAGAAAGATCGCGACCGCGCCGCGCAGGCCGACCCAGGCGATGAACGCCTTTTCCCGCCAATTGAACTTGAACGGCGCCAGGCAGAGCAGCACCGCGACCGGCCGGGCCACCAGCATCAGCACCAAGGCGACCACCACCGCCGGCGCAAGGCTGCCGACCAGCCGCTGCGGCGATACCAGGAGGCCCAGCAGCACGAACATCACGATCTGCGCCAGCCAGGTCGCGGCATCGAGAAACGCCACCACCGAATTATGCGCGCGGGTCGGACGGTTGCCGATGATGATGCCGGCGAGATAGACCGCGAGGAATCCCGAGGCGTGTGCGATCTGCGCCGCGCCGAAGATCACCAGCGCCGCGGTGGTGACGAACGGCGCGTGCAGTCCCTGCGGCAGGGCGACGCGGTTCAGCGCCAGCACCACCAGCCGTCCGCCGACGATGCCGATGACGGCGCCGAACGCCGCCTCGCGGGCCAATTCCAGCATCACATGCGCGACCGAGCTTTCGCCGACTGAAATCAGCTCCACCAGCATCAGCGTGAGAAACACCGCGAACGGATCGTTGGTGCCGGATTCGGCCTCCAGGGTCGCGCCGACGCGCGGACGCAGCCGCAAGCCCTGGGCATGGACCAGCAGAAACACCGCCGCGGCGTCGGTCGACGCCACCACGGCGCCGACCAGCAGCGCCTCGGTCCAGTTCAGGTCGAGCGCGTATCGGGCGACCGGCGCCGTGATCATCGCGGTCAGCAATACGCCGATGGTCGCCAGCACCACCGATGGCGCCAGCACCGTGCGGATGCTTGAAAACCGCGTCTTCAATCCGCCGTCGAACAGGATCAGCGCCAGCGCCACCGACCCCACCAGATAGGTGGTGCGCACATCGTCGAACCGGATCTGGCCGGGGCCGGAATCGCCGGCCAGCATGCCGATAAAAAGAAACACCAGCAGCAATGGCGCGCCAAAGCGCAGCGCGAGCAGGCTGGACAGGATGCCCGCCATCACCAGGACCGCGCCGAGCAGGATGGCTATGCTGACCGAATCGAGAGAAGCCATGAACCTCCGTAATGGTCGCAAAACCTCGCGATTGCATCCTTATCGTCGCCACAGTTAGACGCCAACCCATTTTTGCCGCCTTGAGCCGCAGCCACCGTAGGGTAGGCAAAAGCCGCTCTTGCGCCATGTTCACCGTCTTGCCACCGGCAGATCAGGGCGGGCACGCTTGCTTACCCACCCTGCTCCGGTTTTCGTCACTGCCGGGCTTGACCCGGCAATCCATCTCTCTGAAGAGTCGCGCAACGAAAATGGATGCGCGGGTCACGCCCGCGCATGACGCTTCGGCACGGCGCCGATCGCGGTTGAAACGAGATTCTGGCGATGATGGAATTGGACGAAGTCTATGAACTGCTGCAGGGCGCGGCGCGCTCGGTCGGCGCCGAAGTCACCTCGCCGTGGTTTTATCTGCAGCTCGGCCTGATCCTCGCCGGCGCCGGGATTGCGTTCGGCGTCGGCGCGGCGGTCCGCTCCCGCCTCGACATGACCTCGCTCGCCATGGGCTGGCCGGCGCCGCTGCGGCTGTTCATGCGGGTGCTGGTCGGCAGCGCTTCGACGGCGGCGTTCGCGGTGCTGATGATCGCAGCGCGCGGGATCATGCTGGCATCGACCTGGCCGAGCCGCAGCTATCTGCTCGAGGTCTCCGCCAAGCTCGCCGCCGCCTGGCTGATCATCCGCCTCGTCACCAGCTTGATCCGCAACGAATTCGTGGTCCGCGTGGTGTCGCTGGCGGCATGGCTGGTCGCGGCGCTCAGCATCATCGGGCAGTTGACGCCGACCCTCGATGCGCTGGATTCGGTCGCGATCGTGCTCGGCGGCCTGCGGCTGACGCCGCTGCTGCTGATCAAGCTCGGCGTGCTGCTGGCGACGGCGCTCTGGCTGACCAACATCGCCAGCAATTTTCTTGAAGCCCGCATCATCCAGTCCCGGGACCTCACGCCATCGATCCAGGTGCTGCTGATCAAGATGATGCGGCTCGTACTGATGATCCTCGCGATCACGATCGTGATGAGCACGGTCGGCATCAACCTGTCGGCGCTGGCGATCTTCTCCGGCGCGGTGGGCGTCGGCATCGGCTTCGGGCTGCAGAAGATCGTCGCCAATTTCATCTCCGGCGTCATCCTGCTGGCGGATAAATCGGTAAAGCCCGGCGACCTCGTCACCATCGGCGACAGTTCGGGCCGCATCAGCGCGATGAACACGCGTTATATCTCGGTCGCCGCCGGCGACGGCCGCGAGTTTCTGATTCCGAATGAGGACCTGATCACCCAGAAGGTGGTGAACTGGACTTACACCGACAAGAATGCGCTGGTCAAAGTCAACTTCAGCACCAATTACGAGGCCGATCCGCGGCTGGTCTGCAGGCTCGCGATCGAGGCGGCCGAGGCGTCGCCGCGCGCCACCAAGGGCAAGCCGCCCAATTGCCTGATTAACGAATTCGCCGAGGTCGGCATGAAATTCACGCTGACATTCTGGATTTCCGATCCCGACGGCATGGACAAGGTCAAGAGCGACGTGATGCTGACGCTATGGGATGCGTTCAAGCACGACGGCATCCGCGTGCCCTATCCGGTCCGCGAAATCCGCATCCGCGGCGGCGCGCTGCCGGTGGAAACGACGGTGGAAGTGCCGGGGTGAGAGCGCTCGCAGGCTTTACTCCGGCTTGATGAGCAGGGCGCCGGAAAGCGGGCGTATGAAGCAGCGCACGATCACAGGTTGATCGCCGCGACGGCTGATGATAGGACTAGGCAAAAACACCAGCCGCGTCTTTTCTTATTAAGGAAGGAACCGTCATGAAACGAATTTTATTGGCCTTTGTCGTACTGCTCGGGTTTCAAACTTACGCGTTTTCTCAGGCGCTCCCTTCAGGGTCGCTCTGGCGGAACCAACGAGGTTCGACGCTGGAGGTATTTTTTGCGGATCCCTCCGGCTCGTTTCAAGGCACCTTCATCAACCAGGCGGCCGGGTTTCAGTGTAGAGGCACGCCTTATCCGGCGACGGGCACGGCCCAGAATGCTGCGGCGGTTTTCGCTGTGACGTTTGTTCAATGCACCTCGCACACGACATGGTATGGCACGGTGATCGGCAATACGATGAGAACGAATTGGGTTCTTGTCTACATCCCGCCAAGTGGTCCGCCGCAAACGGTCCGTGGCTCGGACGTATTCACTCGGGTTCGCTAGCGCGGGTCCGTTCACGGCAGGCTACCACATCTCCGCGGCCTAATTCGCCGACCGTCGCCGGTGGTCGTCGCGCTGATGGCGTCAGGGCCGGTTCACATGGCTTGGGACCTTTCCGGCGGAACGATGGCACCGCCGAGATCGGCCATCGGCACCGGTAGCTTGCACCGCCGGCGCCAATCATTAGATTAGGGCGCGAGTCACCCGCGCAATAGCTGCAGAACCCAGCCCCGCCGATGAGCTACGTCGAAGCCTCCGAAACCTCGCAGCGCAAGACCGGGCAGATCAAGCTGCACGGCGCTGCCGGCTTTGCCGGCATGCGCAAGGCCGGCTCCCTGGTGTCGGCCTGCCTCGATGAACTGACCGACATCGTCAAACCGGGGCTGCCGACCTCCGTAATCGACGATTTCGTGCGCGATTTCGCCTTCAGCCACGGCGCCTACCCCGCCACCCTGATGTATCGCGGCTATCGCTATTCGACCTGCACCTCGATCAATCACGTGGTCTGCCATGGCATGCCGGGGGACCGGGTGCTGAAGGACGGCGACATCGTCAATATCGATGTGACCTTCATCGTTGACGGCTGGTACGGCGATTCCAGCAGGATGTATGCGCTGGGCGGGATCGCGCGAAAAGCCGAGCGGTTGATCGAGGTGACCTACGAAGCCATGATGCGCGGCATTGCCGCGGTGAAGCCGGGTGCGACCACCGGCGACATCGGCCACGCCATTCAGAGTTTTGTCGAACCGCAGGGCATGAGCGTGGTGCGCGATTTCTGCGGTCATGGCCTGGGGCGCATGTTCCACGACGAGCCGAACATCATCCACATCGGCCGCCCCGGCGAAGGCGTGAAGCTGAAGCCCGGCATGTTCTTCACCATCGAGCCGATGATCAATCTCGGCAAGCCGCATGTGAAGATCCTGTCGGACGGCTGGACCGCAGTGACGCGCGACCGTTCGCTGTCGGCCCAATTCGAGCATTCGGTGGGCGTGACTCAGAACGGCGTCGAGATTTTCACGCTGTCGAAGCGCAGCGGCGAGAAGCCGCTCGGCGCATAGAAACGCCATCGTCATTCCGGGCACGCGTCGTCGCGGACCCGGTATCCAGGTCCACGGTATCCCGTTTCCGGGTTCGCGCGCCTCCGCCCGCGCGCCGGAATGACCATTTGATTTCCGTTAGCTGAAATCGCAGGAGCCACAACCTGCCGTCGGTTGTAAATGCTGCCAAGCACGGCATTGTTGTCCCCGATGTCCGCAGAAGTCAGCACCGAGCCGGGATTTGACGACGAGCCGCATTATCATGGCCATCGCGAACGGCTGCGCGAGCGCTTTCGCAGCGTCGGACCCGATGCGCTCAGCGACTACGAACTGCTGGAGATGGTGCTGTTCCGCGCGCTTCCCCGGCGCGACGTCAAGCCGCTGGCGAAGGCGCTGATCCGCAAGTTCGGTTCGTTCGCCGAAACCGTCCATGCGCCGGCCGCGCGGCTGCGCGAAATCAGCGGGCTCGGAGAGGCCGCGATCACGGAGATCAAGCTGATCGCGGCGGCCGCGAGCCGTGTCGCCAAAGGGCAATTGAGCGCGCGCACCATGCTGTCGTCATGGGCAACACTGATCGATTACTGCCGGACCACGATGGCGTTCGCCGACAAGGAGCAATTCCGCATCCTGTTCCTGGACAAGCGCAACCAGTTGATCTCCGACGAACTGCAGCAGATCGGCACCGTCGATCACACCCCGGTGTATCCGCGCGAGGTCATCAAGCGGGCGCTGGAACTGTCGGCGACCGCGATCATCCTGGTGCACAACCATCCCTCCGGCGATCCGACTCCGTCGCAGGCGGATATCCAGATGACCCGCGCGATCGTCGACATCGCAGACCCGCTCGGCATCGTCGTGCACGACCACATCATCGTCGGCAAGAACGGCCATGCCAGCCTGAAGGGGCTGAAGCTGATTTGAACGCGGCCTGGCCAACTTGAGGTTGCCCGACCGGGAATGTAGGCTGCCGGTGCCCGGCGCTGGTTCGCGAACGGGTCAGGGAGGGAGACGATGGCAGATGCATTTCCGGCAACCGGTCACAAATACCTGGTCCACTTCACCGCCGACGACGGCGGCGGGCAGTTCAGGGTCCAGCTCGATTTTCATTCGCTGACCTCGCTCACCTACACCGGGGTCAATTCCAGCGGAGCGCCGGTCGGCCCATCCGAGACGGTCGACATCACCGTCGAGTCGATCAGGGACATGCTGTTTCTCGTGACTTGGAAAGAGCAGCAGGGAACCACCGTGGTACATCTGGAAGACTACAAGAACAACATGATCATCACCACCATCACCGATCCGACCAACGATCCGGCCAAACCGAAGTTTTCCAAGTATCACGGCACCATGACACAGATTCCGTAAGGGCACCGTGTCCCACGCAATCACATCACCGCAAGTCCCGCGACGGCGGGGATGTACATATCCCGTCATACGCGGGCTTGACCCGCGTATCCATCGGTCTTCGGAAGGATTTTCCAAGCGGATGGATTGCCGGGTCAAGCCCTACTGGATTCACACATCTCATCGTCATGGCCGGGCTTGACCCGGCAATCCACGTCTTTGCTCCACATCAGGAAGAAAGACGTGGATGCCCGGCACAA
>NZ_CAXUNQ010000013.1:0-97093 GCF_964252615.1 uncultured Bradyrhizobium sp. | reverse complement strand
CAGCAACGAGCCATACGAGGCTCCAAGGATCAGAATGTTGCGCGCCATGCTCTTTTCTACAGATGTTGTCAGATTTTCTTCTGACGCCCTGACCCGGGCCCGGTGAAATTCCGTCGGCGCTCCGCGTGCTTCAAACACCGAAGCGACCCACGCCTTACGTCCGATGGAAACCACCTTCAGACCAGGCACCTCCGTGTCTACCGTCAATTGATAGCCGTTACAATTATATAGCGGCCTCGCTATCGTTCTGTGCGGGCCCGCAGCTTTTCTCCAAACCCGGGATGCCCGCTTGGACAATTATGACGGGCTCCGTAGCCGCAGTGGGTGTCGAGCAACGCAAAACCTGCCCGGTCAGCCGCGCTCCATGCGAGCCGTACAGCATTGCGTCGGGACGGCAATGCCTGGCGCGGGGCCTCGCCACCGCCAATATCGGTGGTTGCGGCTTGGCTACTACCAAATATCGTAGTTGTATTGATAGCAACCGATGTGGCACGATCATCCGCTTGGTCCAACAGGGACCGCCACCCGAGTTTCGGCCGGATTTTGTCAGATTACCAATGCACCCCGACCAGACTGAGGAGATCGTCGCCCTGGACCGCAAGGTGATGGCGAAGATGGCAGCCACCTGGAGCGATCGCGTCGCGGTGCGCAAGGAGAGGCTGGACCTCAGTCAGTATTACGATCCCAGCATTCCGGACTTTCCACTGGAGATCATTCCGTTCGGCGCTGACCCGGAATTTCGCGCGATCCTCGACGAACAAGGCGACCAATCGCGCCTGCGATTTCTGGCCGCCACCTGGATCGCGTATAATGAACGCGTGATCTTCATCGAGGACGACGTCGTGCAGCCGTTCTGTGCGCTGCTGCGCAAGAACCTGCTGCCGGGCGTCAATGACGACCTGGTCCAGCAGGTCATCGTGCAGTCCCAGGTCGATGAGCAATTCCACACGCTGATGTGTCTCGAAGTGTGCAGCAGCGCGCGCGCGCGGCACCGGCTCAACGATTACGTGCTGCCGCCGCCGCTGCTCGGCAAACGGATACGCGAACAGCTGGCTACGACGGATGACGTGTTCGAACACGCGCTGATCCTGATGTCCTATGCCACGATCTCGGAAACTACGATTCACGATTACCTGCGCAAGCTGTCGACTATTACGTCGATCCAGCCGCTGAACCGCATCCATACCGAAATGCACCGCCGCGATGAAGCGGCGCATGGCACGATCTTTCTCGAGATCGCGCGTTCGGTGTATCGAAATCTCGACGCGGCCCGCGAACGCGCCTTACTGTCGTTTTTCACCAAGGCACTCCATGACTCGGTTGAAATCGATATGTCGTTCTGGTCATCGACGCTGCCCTATCTCGATACGCGCGACTGGCGTCCGTTCATCGAGCGCGTCGGCCGCGATTTAAGCCGCAGGCGCGTCGGACGCGACTACGGCGCGCTGCTTCAACTGCTTGATGATCTCGGTGTGCGCGATAAAGTCGATTTCTCATTCTCCTAACGGTTGCGCGGGCGCAACAAGAGAGCACGAACCGCCATGACCGACACGCCGGCCCAGCAGCCGCGAGTCAGCAGACTACATTACTCCGTCAGCTATCCCGATACGGACTCCGCCGGCGTCGTCAACCATTGCCGCTATATGGAAATGTCGGAGCGCGCCCGGCATCATCTGCTGAAATCGGTCGGCCTGTCTTATGCAATCCTGTGCGCCGATCACGCCACGCTGCTGCTCATTCACAAAATCAGCGCGGTGTTTCGAAAGTCCGCGCTGCTCGAAGACGAACTGCTGCTGGTAACGGCGCTCACCGAAGCCAGCCGGTCCCGAACCTCCTGGCTGACGCGGATCATGCGCAACGGCACCGAGCTTGCGCAGGTCAGCGCCGAGGTCGTCGCTCTGGCGCCGGAATCCCGCACGGTGCAACTGATGCCGAAGATCCTGCTGGAGCGGCTGGCGCCGTTCATCGGCGCGCTCGACTGAGCGGCATCAGCCGCCGGCGGGCTTCCAGCATCAGGCCGGTCGGCGACAGCCGGTTGCCGAACATGCCGACATAGAACCGAACGCTGAATGTCAGGTCCTAGCGCCGCATGGCGATGACCATGCCGGTGGTGACAATGATGACTCCGGCCAAGGCGGCGACACTTGGCGTTTCCGACAGCAGCGGGATTGCCGCGAGTGTCGTGACGCAGGGCACGGCTGCCGTGAAAAGCGCGGTTTCTGCCGCGCCGAGTGCAGATACCGCCTTGGTGTAGATGAAAATCGACAGCGCTCCAATCAACAGGCCCTGAAACACTGCCTGCAGCGCGAGCTCCCGCCAACTCACCAGCAGGAGCGCCTTACCCGGCACGAAAGCGTAGACCGGCAGGAAGCAGGCCATCGACAGCACCGCGACGATTGCCGCGGAGCGCGCCGGCGGAAGGCCGTAGCGCCGCGCCAGGATGGCATAGCTCGACCAGCACAGCGAAGCGAGCAGCAGCGAGAGATCGCCCAGCAATTGCCGCGGCGTGGCGACGAGCCAGCTGTCCGCGGCCATCAGCACAACCCCGACCAGGATCAGCAGAATGCCAGGGGTCTTGGCGCGTGCGGATCGGTCGCCAATGACGAAGGTGGTAAGCAAGAAGGTCCAGAGCGGCAGCGTACCGTGCAGGAGCACCGCGCCGTGCGCTGCCGGTGCCAGCAGAAAGCCGGTATAGGCGAATAGCGCGAAGCCGAGCCCGCCCAGAAACGCCAGAACAGCGGCCTGCCGCCATGCGAGGCCGGACAGCCCGTGCCGAATGACGAACGGCAGCAGCGCCATGCCGCCGATGCTGAAGCGCAGCGCGGCGATGTCCGGTAACGTCAGCGCGGAGGAGAAGCCGAGCCGCGAGATCAGCGTGAAGCTGCTGAACAGCACGATGACGCCGATACCACAGAATACGCCGATGGTTCGCTCGGCGAAGAAGCCTACCGGTCCGCTGCGCGTCCGGTCCGTTTCGCCAGCGCTCATGAATGGGACGCTTTTTCGGTAAAGCAGTTTCTGGGCGACAGCTCGACAATCGAACAGGCGACGCCCGCCTTTCCGGCGCGTTGAAATTAACAAACTACTCTTGCAGCCGGAATCACAATTGGTTGATACCGGCTGTTTCGAACCTTCGACGGTCGACGCGCTGGCGTCCGCGCACGATCCTATAAATTAGATTTCAAATCCGCGGCACGCCACTATCAATTTTGGACACCGCCGATTCCAAGCGTGCCCAACTTTCGACACAACCTAAGATGGTTGTAAGGGCAACGGCAATTGCCGCACTAAAAACAACCGATGCCGGGGGGAACGTCTGATGACCATCACACGCGCGCGTTTCTTTTCCGCGACTTCCCTGTCATTCCGCATGCCCGGCGACTGTCGGAGTCTGCCATCGCGCGCGTGGCCTTCCCGAGCTGCGGATTGAATCTGTCAGAACTGATAGTCGTCGCCATCGCGAGCAGCGTGCATATCCATCCACCACGATTTGTCGGCCACCGTTGCAGTTACGAGGAGCTAGTGTCCATGCACGCGAAAAAGGCACCTCTCCCAGAACCGGCGCAAACGACAGATCCCGTTGATTCCACGGCCGCTCGCCGCTTCTTGCTGACTGCGCCGCAGATGGCGCTCTGGCTCGATCAGGCGCTGCATCCCGGAAAGCCGATCTACAACACCGGGCAGATCGTGACGATCGAAGCTGCGGTGGATGTCGGTCTATTTAAAAAATCGTTGACTGCAGTGGTGGCCGAGCAGGATGCCTTGCGTCTCCGATTCGTACAGCGCGGCGCCGAAATTTTTCAGGAGGCGGTTGACGTTCTTGTTCCGCAGCTCCATGTGCGGGACTTCTCTGCCGAGGCCGATCCAGCAGCAGAAGCCAAGGCCTGGCTCGAACGGCTGTTCTGGGAGCCGATCGCCCCAACCGACTTTCCGCTTTTTCGCTTCGCGCTCGCGAAAGTCGGCGCCGACCGCTTTCTCTGGCTGCAGGCCTATCATCACCTGATCATCGACGCGACGGGACGTCAGTTGGTAGCGGCCCGGACGGCTGCTGTCTACGACAAGCTCGCTGCGGGCGGGCCGGTGCCGCCGGCGCCCGGGGGAAGCTACCGCGAAACGAAAACCAGAGAGAACGCCTATCTCGCCTCGGCGCACTATGCCGCCGACGAAGACTATTGGCGCAAGCGTTTTTCCGATCTTCCGGCGCCGATCGTTCATCGCGGCGCCGGTCTCAGCGAGAAGTCGCGTTCAGGTCGTTGGGTGCGCCTCGACGCCGGTCTGACATGGGAAGAAAGTGCGGCACTGCGCAGCTTCGCGAATGTCCGGAAATCTTCCCTGTTCAAGTTGATCCTGATCGTCGCCTGGTGCTGTTTCAGCCGCCTCTATCGGCAGGACGACCTGATTTTCGGGGTGCCGCTGGCCAATCGGGCGGCACCGTCGGCCAAGACAATCGCCGGGCTATTTTCGACGGTGATGCCGTTTCGGCTGCGGCTCGATGCGATGGCTTCCCTGGACGCGGCGCTGGCCCAGCTTAATGACGAATTATCCAGGGATCTGAAGCACCAAACCTTTCCTACCGATCACATCAATCGAGTCCTCGAACTGCGAAAGCTCAATCGAGGAGGACTGTATGACGTTGTCGTGAACTACGTACGCAACGACTATGCCTTCGATCTCGGCGGGGCGCGGATCGCGTGTACGAACCTCTCGGCGGGTTTCGCGGTGCCATGGAGCATCATGGCCCTGGAATACGGGTCAGCCGACGCCATCCAGATCGTTATCGATTACGATCAGGGCCGCATTGATCCTGCTGAAGCCGCGCAGTTTCTTCGGGCCTTTCGAAGCTCGCTGTCGCATATCATCGACATCGACGATGTTGCCATCGAACAGTTGCTCTCCGGCGCGGATGCGGTTCCGTTTCAGTTCGCCGAGCCGGCCGGCCACCCTGCGCGCACCGGCCGGTCTGTCTCGGCTACCTCCGTAGCGGCCACCGCCGCTCCGCGCCCGCCGCGCGACGATGTCGATGCAGCACTGCTTGGTATCTGGCAGAAATATTTCACAGACCGAAACCTCGGTATCGAGGCTGACTATTTTGATCTCGGCGGCGATTCGTTACGGGCGGCATTGTTGATCGGCGAGTGCAATCTGCAGATCGGCGTCGATCTGCCGCTTTCGGTGCTGTTCGAGCGCCGAACGCTCGAGCGGGTCGCCGACGCTTTTCGCGAATGCACCGGGAAGCAGGTTTCGTCGTGCTTCGTCAGGCTGCAGGAGGGAAATGGAGGCGTGCCGCTGCTCCTGGTCCATCCTGTTGGAGGCAGTCTGTTCTGCTATCATGACCTGATTACGAGCTTGGGAAAGGATGTTCCGGTCTATGGTCTGCATGCATCCGGACTAGGCGAAGGCGAGCATCTGCCGGATTCCATTGAGGCGATGGCAGACCAATATGTGCGTGCCGCAGCGCCGATCGTTCAAACGGGTCTGCATCTCGCCGGATGGTCGTTCGGCGGCCTCGTCGCTTTTGCCATCGCCTCCCGGCTCGCCGGGTCCGGTACCCCGGCCGGCAGCCTTACGATGATAGATACGTCGTCGCGCCCGGATTTCCGGAGCGAAGACGACGACGGCGCGGTACGTCGCCTGGTTGCAAGTTCCCTGGGCGTTAATCTCGAATCGCCGCCGGGAGCGGATTTGCCGACCGCTGTTGCGCGGATCGTTGCCGCGACGGCGTCGCAAGCGGGCAGCGCCGGCCTGACCGAGGATCAGGTAACGTGCATGTTTGATCGGGTTCGTCATGCGCGACGGCTCCGGCGCAACTATCGTCCGTCCCGATTAAGCGGTGGTCTAACTCTGTTTCGCGCCGTGTTGGAGCCGGACACGCGCGAACAGGATTTTGACTGGAGCGAACTGATCGACGGACCGATCGACGTCGTCTCACTGCCGGCGACGCATGAATCGATCGTCCGCAAGCCGCACGTGGATCAGGTGGCGGCTGTCCTTGCAAAGGTAATTTCCGGGAAGCGGGTAGGGGCTTTGTCTTGACCCTCACTGCGGAAACGTCCACCCGTCGTTGGGGGCCTGCCGCGGCAGTTGCCATCACGCTCGTCGTCACAGTCATCATCTCCCTGATCAATGCCTGCGTGCCGGTTCTGGCGCCCAAAATCGCCGCAGACCGCGGCTGGAACGTCGCCCTCATAACCTTTTATGCACCGACGGTCTGCGTTGCCTCGTTGTGCATCAACTTTCTCGCTCCCTTTCTGCTGCGTCGACTTGGCGGCATGGGGCTGGGCCTTGTCTGCGTCGCGTTCAGTGCCGCTGGCCTGCTTTTCCTTCTGTCCGACGGTTTCTGGCTTTTGACCGGGGCGCCGCTCGCCATCGGCCTGGCGACCGGTGCGCTCAACCCTGCCAGCGCCCAGATTCTCGGGCCACGGACGACACCTCAGAATTCGGGTCTGATCATGTCGATCAAGCAGACCGGTGTCCCTCTGGGCGGCGTGCTGGCAGGTGCCTTGGTGCCGCTTCTGGTGCTGTATTGGGGGTGGCAGGCGGCGGTTGTCGATCTTGCTCTCGCGAGCGCGGCCGCAGGCGTGTTGCTGTTGCCAGCGGTCGGCTGGCTCAATGCAGACGCCCGTTCGCTGCCCATTACCAAGTACCGCCCGCTCGAACCGATCCGTCGTCTCCTTGCGTTGCCGGGAATGTTGAGGCTGCTCGTCGCGGCGCTGGCATTCGTGTCGATGCAGCTTAGCCTGCGATCGTTCTTTACCGTCTATCTCGTCGATCAGTTGGGCTTCGATTTGACGACTGCCGGCCTTGCCTTTGGCGCCTCGCAGGCGGCGGGAATCGTTGGCCAGATCGGCTGGGCCGTGATGTCGGATCGCCTGCTGCCGGCGAGAGCCGTCATGGCGATCGTCGGCGTGCTTATGTCGGCTGGCGCAGCGCTCACTGCGGTCTTTACCTCGAACTGGCCCGTGGCCGGCATCGTTGTCGTAGCCGTGGTGTACGGCGTCAGCGCCGCCGGCTTTATTCCAGTCGTACTCGGCGAAGTCATGCGACGCTCGCCGCCAGGGCAGGCCGGCGCCCTGATGAGCGGCGCCAACCTTTTCATTCTCAGCGGCGTTCTTGTCGGGCCGCTCATCTTCGGCGCGGTGCTGGCGGTGGCCAGCTACGCGGCCGCATTCGTGGCCCTGGCGGCGGGCACGCTGGCCGCGTCGATCCTCGTGGCGCTGCCTCCCGGTCCGTCCCGACCTGACGTTTCGCAAGGCGACCATTCAGCATCACGGAGTGGCCAGTGACCGAAGCGTTTCTGTTCGTCGTCCAAGCGCTGGTGATCGTCGTGCTCCCCTATGCGGTGTGGCATTTCACCCGGCTGGGTCGGGTGGTGCCGCTGGTCGTCGTGCAAATTATGACCGGCGTGGCGCTCGGTCCGTCGCTGCTCGGCAAGTTCGCGCCGGATGCCTATCAGTTGCTTTTCAGCCCGGACCGCCTGCGTGGTTTTTCCGGGATATCCTCGATCGCGGTGCTCACCTTTGGTTTCATCACCGGTCTTCATCTTGATTCGTCGCACTATCGTCATCGCGGTTTCGGCTTCGGCTTGACGGCCATTGGCAGTATGGCCGTTCCATTAGGCCTGGGCGCCATGACCGGCGTTTGGATCCTCGAGCGGTTTCCGAACGAGCTTCCCGCGGCCGGCAGCCGCTATCAGTTCATCGTCGCCATTGCGATCTGCATCGGCATCACCGCGCTGCCTGTTCTCGCAGCCATCCTGCGCGAGATGAAGCTGTTGCGGGATTCATTGGGGCAAACGGCGCTGGGCCTTGCCGCCGTGAACGATGGGGCGCTTTGGATACTGCTTGCGGCGCTGCTGACAAGCACCGGAGCGGCCGGGGTTCTGCCGGTGACACAGATCGTGCCGATATTCCTCGCATATCTGTTCGTCATGTTCTTTGTCGTCCGACCCATGACGCGACGGTTCATCAAACTCGATCCAACCGACGGTGGGCTGAGCGATGGCAATCTGGTCGGCGTGATCGCGGTGGCATTTGTCTCGGGCGCCGCGACCGAGACGATCGGCCTTCATTATATCCTAGGTGCATTTATCGCCGGGGCGGCGATGCCCAACGGCCTCCGGCGAGCCATCCTGGACAAGCTTGAAATTCCCGTTGTCGTTCTCTTGATGCCCTTTTTCTTCATGCTGGCGGGCTTGCGCGCGATGATCGACGTCGGATCGCCGGCGTTCCAGCAGATAGCGGCGGGGGCGTTCGCCGCGGCAATCATCGGCAAAGTTATCGGGACGGCGCTGCCCGCCCGGCTCATGCATTCATGGCCCGAAAGCCTCGCGCTTGGGACGCTGATGACGACCAAGGGGCTGATGGAACTCATTGTACTCACCATTCTGCTCGATGCCGGAATCATCAGCGGAAACGTGTTCTCCGCTCTCCTATCGATGGCGCTGGTCGTCACCGCAGTGGTCACTCCGCTGACGCACGCGATCCTGCGACATCGCGATAAGAAGCTCAATGCTCCGGAACTGGCCAGACCGTCTCGTGTCACCAGCCGCGAGCCGTCGCAGCGCACCGACAACCGGAAGCAGGGCGAACTGGTGCAACTGCGAACCGTAAATCGAAAGGGAGGGAAGTGACATGACAACATTAGAGGACCGAGGAACCGCTGCGCTTCGCCAGCCGCCGGCTCCTGTAGCGGGACGCCTGCCCGGAAACCTGCTGCACAGGATCTTCGAGGAGCGCGCGCGACAGGCGCCGCATCGGATTGCCGTCGCGCTGATGGATGAAACCGTGTCGTATGGCGAGCTCGATCGACGCGCCAACCAACTTGCTCACAAACTGCAGCAGCTCGATGTGGGGCCAGAGACGCTTGTCGGCCTGTGCGTGGACCGAAGTATCGAGATGATCGTGGGGTTGCTGGCGATCCTGAAGGCTGGCGGCGCCTATGTGCCGATCGATCCGAGCTATCCTGCCAAGCGCATCCGCTTCCTGCTCGATGACAGTGCGGTGTCCGTCGTGGTCACGGTTGCCCGCGTTGCATCGTGCCTGGCCGATGGCACAGCGACGATTCTCTGCATAGACGACGAAGCGTCGGAGCTTTCTCGGCAGCCCGATCATGCGCCAGCCCTGAAGCAGGAAAACGAACGGAGTCTTGCCTATGTCATCTATACCTCGGGTTCGACCGGCCTGCCAAAAGGCGTTCTGGTCGAACATCACAGCGTGGTCCGGCTATTCGAGCAGACACATCGCTGGTTTGGATTCGACGAGCGCGATGTCTGGACCATGTTCCATTCGATCGGCTTTGATTTCTCAGTCTGGGAAATCTGGGGCGCGTTGCTGTACGGAGGGCGTTTGGTCATCGTTCCCTACGATGTGAGCCGGTCGGCGAAGCAGTTTCATGCCCTGATCCAAAAGATGGGCGTCACCGTCCTCAACCAGACGCCCTCGGCGTTCCGGCAACTGGTCGCCGAAGATGGTGCGGCCGAACAGGTTTACGACCTCGCTCTGCGGCTGGTCATCTTCGGCGGCGAAGCCCTCGATCTGAAGACGTTAGAGCCCTGGATCGGCCGGCGCGGTGACCAGCGCCCCGCGCTCGTCAATATGTACGGGATCACGGAAACCACCGTTCACGTCACCTACAGGCGGCTCAGGGCTGACGACCTTAAGCAGCCGAATCTCAGCCCGATCGGCATTCCGATCCCCGATCTGAAAATTCACCTGTTGGATGCGTCGCGCCAGCCGGTCGCCGACGGTACGCCCGGCGACATCTACGTCTCGGGGCCCGGTGTGGCGCGGGGCTATCTCAACCGTTCCGACCTGACGGCCGAGCGCTTTCTCGCCGTCGGCGGCGGTCAAGGTAAGCTCTACAATTCCGGAGACCGTGCCGTTCGTCTGTCGAACGGCGAGTTGAACTATCTCGGCCGTGCCGACGATCAGATCAAGGTGCGCGGTTTTCGCATCGAGCCGAAGGAAATCGAATTCTGTCTCGGCGGCCATCCCGCGGTTGCGTCGAGCGTCGTGGTCCCGCGTGACTACGGCGAGGGCGACGTCCGCCTGATTGCGTATGTCGTGCCGAAACAGAAAGCGCAGACGCTTGGTCCTGCAATGGAGCGGCTGAGCCGCGAGATGACTGAACTCGCTGCGACCGAACTGCCGCTCCACATGCGGCCATCCGCGTATGTCTTCCTTTCCTCGCTGCCAATGACGGCTCATGGCAAGATCGACCGCGCCGCGCTGCCGTCACCTGCAGCGAGGCACGCCGTATCCGGCGAGGCCGAAACGCCGCCGCCAAATTCCATTGCTCAGGCGCTGACGGCATTATGGGAAGATATCCTCGAGGTCAAAGGCATCAAGGTCACGGACGACTTCTTCGACGTCGGCGGCACGTCCTTGGCATTGGCCCGGATGTTTGGCCGCATGAGCCAGCTCTTCGGAGTTTCGCTTGACTTCAGCGTTTTGATCGAAGGTGCGACCATCGAGCGGCTGGCAGCCTGCGTCGGCAAGGAATTGCGCTCGGGCAGCGTCACCGCCTGACCATCGTAAGACTTTCGAGCCACCTACCAGCGGAGGATAACATGATGCATTCGATGTCGGGCCGGAAAAAGCGGTTTTCCCTGTCTCCTAGTGAACTGGAGCAATTCCACGCAAACGGCTGCGCCGGCCCCTTCACCTTGTACGAGCCGGAAGAGATGAAGGAAATCTGGCGACGCGAGCGCGTCCGGATGCTGGATCGTAGCCATGCCGTCTATCAAGACCTGGAGGCGGTTTCCGGCGTCACCAATATCTCGAATTACGACCGGCACCTCGACAATCCATTCCTGGCCGAACACATCTGCCAGCCGGGAATCGTCGACCGCGTCAGCAGCGTGCTGGGGCCGAACGTGCTGTGCTGGCGTACCGAGTTCTTTCCCAAGTATCCCGGTGACGAGGGCACCGATTGGCATCAGGCGGACACCTTCGCCAACGCCTCCGGCACGCCGCAGATCGTGTGGCCGGAAGCCGAGGAATTCGGCGGCACGATCACCGTCTGGACGGCCTTTACCGAGGCCGGACTCGATACCGCCGCCCTGCAGTTTATTCCCGGCACTCACCGCTCCATGCATTACGATGAAACCAAACGAATGCACTATGATCCGGACAAGATCAATGCGGCGGACAAAGGCGGGGTCCGGCGCGGATTCTTCGGCTACGACTATCGCGAGCTGCAGATCGATCCGCATTGGAAGCCGGATGAATCGAAGGCCATATCGATGGTCATGCGACCGGGACAGTTTGTCATGTTCTGGTCGACGCTGATGCACGCCTCTCATCCGCACGAAGGAAAATCGAAGGATATGCGTCTGGGCTTTGCCTCGCGCTATGTCCCGACGTCGGTGCGTGTCTATCCCGATTCCGATTACGTTGAAGAATACGGCGGGCGGATTTCGCTGAAAGACTACGGTGCGGTGGTGGTTTGCGGACAGGACGACTATAAATATAACCGTATCTCAACCCAGACCACGACGGGCAAACCCTTCAACACCGCAGCTTGACCGACCGTTGGCGATGCGCGCGTCTCGATAAGACGCCGGTGAAAGCACGGCGCGATGGCGCACCTGGCGTCGACGGGGACAGGGTGATCCTGCTGGGCGCGTGCTTTACCTCGCGGGGCCTGTCGTTGTCTGAGCCTCCGCGCGGCGCGGGCGACAAATCTTCGCTTTTTGGCGGGTGGTGAGACCATGGCGGATCGAGTTGCGATCGTTACCAATGTGACCAAATACGCCGGCGGCCCCGCGTCGGAAGCGCTCGCGGCCGACGGCTTCAAGGTGCTTTGCCATGATCCATCGTTCCGCTCGGCGGAAGAACGCGCGGCCTATGACGGCGCGCATTCTGGCTGCGCGGCCGCGGTGGCCCAGGAGCCGAAAGATCTGATCGCCGAAACGCTGGCTCGTTTCGGGCGGCTCGACGTACTGGTGAGCAACGACGTATTTGCCGCGACAGCCGTTCCCGTCGAAATGGCGAGCATCGACATTTACCGTGCGACCATCGAGGCGCTGATGGTTGCGCCGTTCCGGTTGGCGGCGGCAGCGGCCGACGTCATGATCAGGAATCGGACCGGCCGCATCATCCTGGTCACCTCGGCAGCGCCGTTACGGCCCTACCCGGGATATTCGATGTATGCTTCGGCGCGATCCGGCGCCAACGCGCTTGCGCAGGCTCTGGCGAAGGAGCTTGGCCCCTCCGGTATCCAGGTCAACGCCGTCGCCCCCAATTTTCTTGAGAGCGAAACCTATTTTCCGGTGTCCGTGTGGCGCGACAATCCGAAATACGCCCAGCGCCTGAAAGAAATGGTGCCCCTTCAGCGTCTGGGCCGTCCGCCCGAAGTCGGCGCGCTGATCGCATTCCTGGCGTCCGGCAAGTCGGATTTCGTGACCGGCCAGGTAATCGCATTTACCGGGGGATGGCCGTAGTTCGTGCCGGACGGATGGTGGGAAAGGTGTATAGATGAGCGCTATATTCGATGGTCTGCTCGACGGCACTTTGAATGAGGTGCGGCGGCGGGAAGCCAGCTATTTCGAGCGATTTCCGATTGCCTTTCCGCCGCGCGACGCCGCGGTCGAGAGCTATCTTTGCCGATCGGTGTCGGCACCCTATCCGGCGGCATGGATCGCCAACGCTCTCATCAGAGGCGATGAATACCTCACCAGCAAATGCTTGCCGGTGACGCGGAAGGCTGGCGAACCTGATCCGGTTGCGCGGTTCATGTTCGACAGCATGATCGACGCGTTCGCTGCAGAACAAGGCGGCTTGTCGCTGCGGCCGGTCCCCGACCCCGGCGCGCGAATTCCTGAGCATCTCGCCCAACAATACGACCGCCGCAGAACGGCCGGAGGCGTCGGCTATCTCATCAGACGGCACGGCAGTCGGCCGCTGCTTTTGCTGAATGCCATCGGCATCCCGTTGGCGCTTTGGACGAAATTTCTCACCGATCCGCTGCACGACTTCCGCGTCATCCTGGTGGAGAGCCGAAGCGCCGATTTGCTCTGCGGAGGGGTTCAAGGAAGCACCGATCTGTCAACCGACACGGCAGATATCGCTGCGGTGCTGGAAGGCGAGTCGATCGACGAGGTCGATGTGCTGGGATGGAGTAACGGCGGCAGGCTCGCGGTCAGCCTTGCCTCCAAATATCCCGACCAGGTGCGCTCGTTGTTGCTGCTCGCCCCGACCCTCAGCGGCATCAAAGGCATGCCGCCGGTCGGCAAGGCGTTCGAAAACAGTCTGCAGGACGTTTTCTTGGCTTTGCGCGACAATTCAAAGCTCGCGAGTGTGTTCGTCAAACTGCTTGGCGAACGCGCCCGTTCGCCGGACTGGAACGGGATGGCCGACAATCCGGAAAAGCGGGCTGAAACAATGTTCGCCATGCCGGCCGAAGAATACGCCTCGATGCTGCTGGTGCCGATGGCGCGAGAGGATGACCTGCTCAATTATGGCCGGCGGATCACCGCCGACATCAGCTATCCGATGGACCAGGCGCTGGCCAGTCTCGGGATGCCGGTCCTGCTGATTACCGGGCAGTATGACAATGTCATCAGCAATGCCTTTGCCAGCGCGGCGCTTGCGACCTACGTTCCCAGCTTCACCCATATCAACGTCAAGGGTGCGGGGCACTACATCCACGATCTGCAATATCCGTATTTTCTCTGGCTGCTTGAATCGTTTACGGCGGCGCTCAAACCACCCGCACCGACGGCACGAATCGACGTGCAGACGGCTGCCTGCCGGAAACCCGATGCGGTCATTTGAATCTGTTGGTCCATACCGTGCCGACGGCGCGCACTGCTTCGCACAGCGGGCGCGGCTGGTTATTTAAATTGGTAGTCGATGATTTTGATCGCGAATGTTAATTCGTCCGTAAAGCAAATTCCAAAATAAATACGATCCCGGATTGGGCGCGATCGGGGCGGTTTGCCGCCGTCTTTCGATCGCGACGGGAAGGGCTTGCCGCCATGTTCATCGCTACCGCCGCGGAAGCCGGGGCGCCAGCAAGAACAGCGGGTTCTATGGATACGACTATCGCGAGCTTCAGATCGATGCCGGCTGGCAGCCCGACGAAACCAAGGCGGTTTCGAAGGAATTGCGTGCAGGGCAATTCATTATTTTCTGGTCGACGCTCATGCATGCGTCCTTCCCGAACTCCACGGCGAAGCAGACCCGGATGGCATTTGCCTCCCGCTACGTGCCCGCCAGCGTCAGGGTCTACCCCGACACGGATCACGTCGACGAATACGGCTGTAATATCGCGCTGGATTGTTACGGGACGGTGCTGGTGTCCGGACAGGACCGGTATGGATACAACCGGGTTCTCGACACGAACCTCCGCGGACATTCCTTACGGTAACGCGCGGCCGCAAGCGTCAGCGCAATCGAGTGAGGCGAACTTGGCAGATGCACCGAACCTTTGAGACGACCACGATTTCCTTTAACGGCGGCAAATGCGCAGCGATGACCATCGCCGATTGCTTTCGCCTTATTCATGACGGTGAAGCGGTGGCCATTGTTCTTGATCTTCTCGCGCCGGAAGAGCGCGAAGCGTGGTGGTACGACTCCGGATTTCCCGAGACCGCCGTCCCGCCGCGCTGGCGGTGAAGCAAAGCTTGGAATCCGCTGTGATGGTTCGGCCGTCATCGGCAGGCCTTTCCTGACAAAGCCGCTTTCCGCCACCCGCTACAGGGTCGAGAAATCCGAACTTGCCGGAGTCCTGGCGAACATGGAGACCTCCTGCCCGAGGGCTTCAGAGGGATAGCGCGGCGCTGTCGCGGCGGTATTTCGCCGGACCGTCTGCCATGATACGGGAAGGACTGGGTTGAACGGGAGAAAATTGAAATGGCTGGTACGGCAGATCTTGCGGCGCTCAGCATCGATGATTTCGCGCCGCATCTCGATGCGGCCTTCGAGATGCAGGCCGCGGGCGGCGCGGTGCCGCTGAAGCTGGTGAAGGTCGATCCCGCCGGCAACAGCGGTCGCGCGGGTGGCGCCTTCTCGCTGATCTTCGTTGCGCCCACGGGGCCGTGGCTGCCGCAAGCGATCTATCCGGTCCAGCATCCGGCGCTCGGCACCATGGAGATATTTCTGGTGCCGGTCGGGCCGGCCTTCGGCGGTAACAGCTATCAGGCCATCTTCGCATAGGTTCGCGCCCCGGACGCAGCGCAGCGCCAAAGGCGCGTCTTCGACGCGCTAAGGCTGTTGCGAAGCGGTACGCTGCACGGCGATCAGGATTTCCAGCGCATCAGGTCGTAGACGCCCTTGTCCTCTTCCGTCACGAAGCCGAGCCTGCGGTACAGCCGCATCGCCGGATTGTATTTCTCGACGTGGATCGACACGTCCTTGCCGGCGGCCGCGGCCTCGTCCATCAGATCGCGCAGCAGCGCCTCGCCGGCTCCCTTGCCGCGATGCTCGGGGAGGAAGGCGATGTCGATGATGCGGTGCTGGCTCGGCCAGCGCTCGATATAGAGCCGGCCAATGTCCTTGCCGCCGCGCATCATCACCAGCCAGTCGGCGTCCGGATAATATTTCTGGTAATGCGCGTGCTGCAGGTGAAATTGCGAATCAAGGAACGCCGCCTTCTGGGCGCCGGTCATCGAGGTGACGACCGCCATCTCCTCGGCGCGGGTCGCGGCATAGACCCGCGCCAGGAAGGGCAGGTCGGAATCGGCGATGCGCCGGAACGTCAGCCCCGCTTGCGCGGCGCGCGACCAACAGAAGGGCGGACTGTCGTCATTCATGGTACAGGTGAACCGGAAATCTGCTCGTTTCTACGATGCCGGAATGATCGACGCCTTTGAAGTGAAATCTTTCTTGAGCCCCGCCGAATGCGCGGCGCTGCGCGCCGAACTGCGGCAGGCCGCCGGTGCGCAGGCGACCGTGCTGAGCAGGAATCCCGGCGGAAAAGTCGAGCCGCTGGTGCGGCGCTCGACCCGCATGAGCGTGCCGGCTTGCATGGCGGAGCAAATCACGGCGCTGCTGATGCAGCAAACGGACGCGCTCGAACGACGCTTCGGGCACCCGCTCTCCGCATGCGAGCCGCCGCAGTTCCTGCGTTACCTGCCCGGCGATTTCTTCGTCGCGCATCAGGACGGCAACACGCCGCTGATCCACGACGATTCGCGCTTCCGCAAGGTGTCGGCGGTGATCTTCCTCAGCGCATTCTCGCAGGCGCCCGCACCGGAAAGCTATGGCGGCGGCGCGCTGGTGCTGCACGGGCCCTATTCCGGCCCGGACCTGCGCGTGCCGCTTACGCCCGCACCCGGGACGCTAATCTGCTTTCGCGCCGAAACGACGCACGAGGTGCTCCCTGTCGCGCATGGCGAACGGTTCACCATCGTGTCCTGGTACCTGTAAGCGCCGGAGAGGCCCAACGCGGCCGTGATGCGGCCCCTGCACGGTGCAGGGGACGGTTCACGTTAATTTGCGAGCCGACGTATCGGCGCAGGATTCCGGCCAGAAACCCAGCCGGTCACACCATGGACAGTAGCGGTGAGCCATCGTCGCTCAAGGCCGTGGCGGGAATACGCCCTGCAGCGCGATGTTGAAGTAGAAGGTGAGGTAAGGCTGCATGTTGTTGTGCGGCTGGTCGCCGCCAGCGGGCGCTATCACACTGGGATTCATTTGGACCAAAGGTCCGGGCGCGGCATACTGACCAACTCCAACGCCGCCGGCGAGCAACTGACCCGCAGGGGTTTGCACACCGGAATCGTTGTTGGAATATTGAAATGAATGGGTATGCGCCGGAATCTCACTCTCCAGCAGGGACACGGTTTCCGAGCCGCCGGTTTCGCCGAGATCGTGCAACGATAGCCCCGGTCCTTGGCCGGGATGCATCGGGGCCCTACCCTGCAGGTCGGGCAGCGCGAAGTTGGACTTGCCGTTGCCGCCATAGGTAGTGCCGAGCAGCGAGAACAGCGCGGTATTCTGCGACAGCGGCAGAAGCTGGCCGTCGCAGAAGGCCCAGCCCTTGGGAGCGAAGTTGAACGGAAAAATGCGGATTTCGGCAACGAACGGATCCATGGCGTCCTCTTAGGTCGGCGTCGGGTAGATCCCGAACAATGAAATGATGAAGTCGACGCAGAGATAGGGCTGGAAATTGGTGTGCGGCTGGCTGCCGCCGACCGGGCCCACTCCGCTGGAATTGAATGGCTGAACCGGAGGGTCAGTCAGGTACGCGGTTATGTTCGCGCCTGGAAGAGTCGCAAGCAGGGCGTTTTGCGGAGGATTCACCAAGGCAGTATTCGACGTCGCAAGGTAGGGGTGCGAGTGTGACGGGATTTGCGACATCGTCAACGTGATCTCCTCCGCGCCGCCGGTCTCGGCCATAACGAAACTATTACCCATATGGATCGGAAGCCGGCCGCGCAGATCGGGCAGTGCAAAGGTGCTCTGGCCGTCACCGCCATAGGTGGTGCCGATCAAATTGAACAGCGTCTCGTTCTCGGAGATGGGCAGCAACTGCCCTTCGCAGAACATCCAGCCGGCCGGCGGGAAGTTACCGCCGAACATGCGAATTTCGCCAACATAAGGTTGTGCCATGGCTGCGTTTCCTCAGTTCGGCGAGGGGAAGATGCCCTGCAGGGCAATGCTGAAGTTGATAACTAAGAACGGCTGCATATTAAGATGCGCCTGACTGCCTCCCACGTTAGAAAGGGCATTGGAGGCCATCGCGACCAGATTACTCGCAGCAGTGCTGTAAAGAGGCGACGATGTCGACTGCGCGAGCAAGACACTATTGGTCGGATTATTCTGAGTGGCAACTGCCGAGGTCGCGTTGGCGACATGGACGTGTGTCGGTATCTCCGAAATCGACAGTGTGTGCGCCTGCTCGCCGCCGCGTTCGCCGAGGGTATGCCCGCTACCTACATGAATCGGCGCGCGACCACGAAGGTCAGGCAGACCGAAGTTGACTCGACCGTCACCACCGTAGGTTGTGCCGAGCAGAGCGAACAGCGGCTGATTCTGGTTGATCGGCAGAAGCTGGCCGTTGCACATCGCCCAGCCCTTTGGCGCGAAGTTGAACGACATCAGTCTGATTTCCGAGAGAAACGGCTCGGCCATGTGCCCCCCTTAATATCACCGGCTTAAATACTCGCCGGTGATATTAAACGGAACTACACCAATAAGTCGACATGAATCTGCGCGAGGTGCACGGAATGATTGTTGTCGATCAGAATATTCACCGCGTCTCCGGGATGTGCGCCATCAAGCTGTGCGATATTGACCCAATTCGGAGCGGAAGGAAGCCCCGCGGGATCAATGTTGTCCACTTGCAGCGTCGCGAACTTGCCGCTCGCATCCTCCACCGCGCGCACGACCAGCGAGTCACTCACGTTTGAGTTGTGGAACGCCGAGGTCAACGCGGAGAAGTCGAACGAATCACCCTGCGCCGCGCTGTAATCGGCGACGTGAGTAATTTGCGCGGGCGTCGGCGCGTTGAGCTGGATGCTCGGCCCGAACACGAACGTGTCCGCGCCGGCGCCGCCGAACAGGATGTTGCCGCCGTGTCCGGCATCGATGCTGTCGTTGCCGGTGCTGCCGACCACAACTGGCGTGCCGGCTGCCGCCTGCGCGGATGCCGGCAGCGCCGCTTCGGCTTGCAGGGCGCCGGAGCCGTTGGCTTGCGCCACATCGGCGGCGTCGGGCATCCGGCGCTCGCCATCGACCAGGCTGATGTACATCAGGTCGTTGACATCGCTTGCCGCGGTGCTGTCGTCCAACCCAAGTACGTGGCCCATTTCGTGCGACACGGCGGTGAGCAGGTCGAGATGGCCGGCGGCGGCGTTGGAGGGATCGGTATACAGGTCGGTGCCGGCGGCGTTTGCCGCATGGGCGAACTCCGAATTATCATTCGGCGTCGGATCGACAAACCAGCCGTGACCGGCAGCATCGACGTCGATCGTAATTTGCCCCGTCGACTGCTCGCCGACGATCGTGCCGGACAAATCCCCAACCACGTAGTTGGTGGCATGTAGCGCTGCAAGTTGACTTGCCGATGCGCCGGCCAGCGCCCACTGCCCGATCGCCGCCGCGACGATGGAATCAAGTTGAGCCTGGTTGAGGTGAGTATTGCCGGGCGACGAACCGGCGATACCGCCGGCTGCAGCCAGCAGCGGTGAAACGTGGGTGGTGTCGCGGATGAAGCCGGGCCCTTGCAGCACGTCGACACCGACAGCTCCGGGGTTCAACGCTTGGACGAATGCCTGTACCTGAGCGTTGCTCGGATTGTTCGCAAGGACGTGCCCGGGCAGCGCGTCGTCGGTCGTCGTGTCGAAGATGCCGAAATCATTGACGGTGCTGACGCTACCCTGCTTGCGCAAGCCAATGGCGCCCGCGCCGTTGAGGCCCGCACCCACGGTATTGCCGGAGATGGAGAGGTGGATCGCATCATCGGCACTCACCGCGTTGCCTGCTTCGATCTCGACGGTCCGCCGGGCCAGAGTCGTGCTCGACGTCGGTGTGGCCACTGTGTTGTTGAGGACTTCGAGGTCCATCGTGCCGGATGTTTGACGTCCGACCGCAAGAATACCGTTTCCATCGGTGTCGCTGATGGTGTTGCCGTTGATGCTCCAGATCAGATGCGGCGTCCAAGCGCTGCCGGCACCCGCGACACCGTTTCCACCACCGATGCCTTGCGAGGCGTTGATGTTGTGCGGAGCCAGCACGTTGTTGTCCGTGTGGATGCGCATGTCGGAAAAGCCGTTGTTGCCGACCTGGATCGCCTGCCCCAGCATGTTTTTGATGGGGTTGGCCACGGTACCGTTGTTGTGGATGTTGAAGTTACCCTCGGCGCGCGAGGCCGAATTGCCGCCGGTAAGAATTGCAGCGATGCCGAACGAGGCCATCTCGTTGGCTTGGCTGAACCCTTGAACCAGGTTGTTGGCGACCTCGATCACCTTGGTATTGTCGTTGAACAGGCCGAGATGTCCGGCCACGCCGGAGGCACTGGCGTTGCCTCCGCTGAGGAGAATGCCAGAGCCGCTCGGGAAGCCGGTGATATTGTTGCCATTGATCGTGGCCGCATCGATGCTCATGGCTCCCGAGGCGTCCCCGGTCGCGTTGACCACGATGCCGGAGCCTTTCGATGTCGTCTGGCTGGTCGTGCTGGTGATGGTGTTGTTGGAAATGTTGGCATTGGTAATTGTGCCGGCGCTTCCTTCCAGGTCGACGCCGCTGAAATACGCGTTGGTCAGCGTATTGCCGGTGATGGTCACGGTGCCGGAGACATTGTTGCCGAGCGAAGTGCCCGACGCCGAATGGTTGAAGCCGATGTTCGACTCCAATATCGCGTCTGCGCCGCCGAGCCCGTTGCCAGAATTGTTGATCGTGCTGTTGGTAAAGGTGAAATTCGTGACGCCGGTTCCATCGATGCCGCTGCCACCGGTGTCGTGGATGTTCATCTGATCGAACGACACGTCTTTAGTACTGGTCAGCAAGATGCCGGCGCCGGTCGTGTTCTGGATTACGCCGCCGGAGCTGTTGTTGGTGCTTCCGGCATCGCCCGTGACGGTCAGGTGGCCGGTCGTACCGGTGTTGTTCAGCACAATGCCGTTAACGCCGCCGTTGGCGTTGATATCGTGGAACGTGACGTTGCTCGCGCCGATCGTCGTGTTGGCGATATTGAGCGCGGTGCCGGTGGTTGTGGTGAGGTGGTTGTTGGCGCCATTGGTCACGTTCACCGTGCCGCCGCCGGTCGCATTGAACGCGGTATTGGCGCCGGTCGAGAGCGTCATGCCGCCGCTGAAGTTCATCGTTGTGCCGGTGTTGCTCGTCAGGCTGATGCCGTTGTCCACCGCACCGGTGCCACTGATCGCGCCGGAGAATCCGACCGTGCCGCCGGTATGGCCGGAGACATCCACCACGTGGCCGGCGCTAGTCTTGGTGATCGAGGCCCCGATCGAAACGTCGCCGGTGCCGCTGCCGACCCTGACGCCGACGCCGACCGGATCATCGGTGCTGCCGATCGATCCGCCGTTGACCGTGACGCTGTTGGTGTTGCCGCTGACGTCGATGCCGTCTCCCGCCATGCCGTTGAGCGCGACGGAATTGAACGAAACGGCACCGTTCGCGCCGCTCAGATTGATACCGTCATTGGAGGTATTGCTGACCGTCGTCGTGCCGTTGAAATTGAAGATCGAAGACGACCCGCCGCTGATATGGATGCCGTCGCTGCCCGCGCCGCTGGTGCCGGCGATCGTCGTCCCGCCGCTGGTGAACGTGTTGCCATCCACGTCGTTGAGCAGGATCGCATTTGTGCCGACCGTGCCCGTCGATTGCAGCGTGGCGAAGGTCACCCCGCCGGTGCCGAGTGAAACACCGCTCATGTTGACGATCTGGCCCGTCGACGTCGTGATCGAGTTGCCGGCGCCGGTAACGCTGACCGTGCCGCCGCCGCTGGCCGTGAAAGCGGCCGCAGTGCCGGTCGACAGGTTGACGCCGCCGTCGAAGCTGATCGTGGCGCCGGTGTTATTCGTGGTGAGCGCGATGGCGCCGCCGGTGATGGCGCCGTTGAAATCCTTGATGCCGCCGCTCTGGCCGGAGATCGCCACCGTGGTGCCGGTGGTGTCGTTGATCGCGCCGTTGTAGGTAAAGTTGAGATCGTCGCCGCTGTGATCGCCGGTGATGGCGACGTCGGCGGCGGTCGACGCGCCGTTATTCAGCGTGCCGCCGGAGGCGGTGAACGTGCCGGTGGTGTTGGCGAGCGCGATGGCGCTGGTGGAGGTGCCGCTGGCCGAGATGCTGCTGAAGTTCATGGCGAGCGTGCCGCCATTGGCGATGCTCACGGCGCCGCCACTGGCGTTGTTGATCGAACTGTGGGCGACGGTGGCGGTGCCGACGGTCGCGCCGGAATCCTGCAGCGAGAAGCCGGACACGTTGCCGAAGGCGATGCCGTCGATGGTGTTGCCGCTCGCCAGCGTCACGGTGCCGTCGATGGTCGAGCTGCCTGCGGCCGCCGCCTCAAGCGGGGTGCCGTTCACTGTCAGGCCCTGGCTCTGGCCGATCAGCTTCTCGTTGTTCTCCAGCGTCAGCGCGCCGGTATAGTGGTTGGTCGCGTTGTAGAGGAAGATGGTGTCGCCGGCACCGTCGACATTATTGCCGGCCCCGGTATTCTGGAAATGCGCGAGCGTGTTGAACGGATTGGCCGACGTGCCGTCGCCGTCGGTCGCAGCATCCGCGTTGACGTACCAGACCTTCGGAGTCGCGACGTTAATCGTGACGCTGCCCGTGTCGGTGCCCGGCGTTCCGCTGTTGCCGTCGGTGACCGTATAGGCGAACGTATCGGTGCCGATATAGCCGGCGTTCGGCGTATAGGAAAATTCGCCGCTGGTGCTGATGGTGACGTGGCCGTGCGCGGTGGCCTGGTTGGTGACCGCCACGGTGGTGAGCGCGTTCGGGCCGTCGACGTCGCTCGCGCCGGTGAGCAGGCTGCCGCTGATCGTCTTCTGCGGGCCGGCCGGATCGGGCGCGGCGGGTCCGGTCCCGTCGTCGAGCACCAGCGAAGTGTTGCCGATGGCGTCTTTGGAGGCGTCGAGGTTGAAGTTGAAGTCCTGGGCGCCGGTCGGCGCGTCGTTGATGCCGGTGACCGTGACATGCAGGTGGGCGGTGGACGTATCGGCGGGCTGGTCGCCGTGCAGCGTATAGTCCACGTCGAAGGTGGCGGTCTCGCCCTGCTTCAGATGCTGGAAGTTGGCGCCGAGGTTCACCACGAGCTGGTTCGAAACGTTGGTCGTGACGGTGATATCGCTGGCGCTGATGCCCTCGCCGGAAGGGGTGACCAGGTTCGTGATCGTTCCGGTGGTGGTGACGTTGTTGGGCGCGCCGTGGTCCGGATCGAGCGTGTCCGCCCCGGGTCCGGTCAGGACCGTGAACGCAAGGCCGGACTGGTCCTCGGTCATGGAGCCGGAGTCGTCCACGGCAGTTGGCGTATCGTTGGCGCCATTGACGGTGACGGTGAGCGTCGCGTTGGAAGTCTCGCCGGCATTGCCGGTCAGCGTATAAGGCACGTTGACAGTCGCGGTTTCGCCGGCGTGCAACTGCTGGAACGCGGCGCCGAGCGCGACCTGAATCTGATGGTTGGAATCGACCGCCGTGGCTGTGACGTCGCCGCTGACGAAGGTGGTGCCGCCGGGCGTGCCGGTGATCGTCACCGAACCGGGGGCGACCGTGTTGGTCGCGCCGGTATCCGGATCCAGGAAATCGTTGGCGCGAACATCGAAGGTCGTGGCCGCATCGTCCTCGCCCATGGTCGGCGTCGGATCGTTGACGGCGCCCGGCAGGTCGTTGGCGCCATTGATCGACACGGTGATGACCGCAGTGCTGGTTTTCCCGCCGGGATCCTGGATCGTGTAGTGGAAGGTGTCGGTAAGCGCGGCGCTTGCCGGCACCAGCGCCTGCACGGCGGCGTCACTCTGGTTGACGAGATAGTGGAACGTGCCGTCCGTAGCCAGCGTCAGCGTGCCATGATCGCCGGTGAGCTGCGTCGTGCCGTCGACGGTACCGTTGTTCGGGCCGGCCAGGCCGCCGGTGCCGAAGCTGACCACGGTAAGCGCACCCGGGGTTTCCGCGTCGGTATCGGCGGTCGCGCCGCCGGTCCCGGTGATGACGTTGCCGGACGGATTGCTGCCGCCGGCGGCATTGTTGACGCCGCCCTTTTCGGTGGCGGAGAGCGAATCGTTGGTCGCCGTGGGCGCGGTATTCGGAACGACGGTGATGGTGAAGGTCTGCTCGTTGGCTGCCGTGCCATCGCTTGCCCGCGCTGTGACCATGAAGGTCGGATCGCCGGCATTGTAGATGATCTTGCTGGAATCGATCACCGTGATCTTGCCGGTCGAATCGATGCCGAAACCGCCGTTGGAGGTATCGTTGGACAGCGACCAGATCACGGCCGGGCCGTTGACGTCGGTGGAGGATGCGGTCACGCCGGTATAGGTGCCGACCACCGCGTTCTCGGCGACGCTGTCGGCGGTCGCAGTGTCGCTGTCAACCGGGACAGACGGCGCCACGTCGCCGATGTCGATGGTGAAGGTGTGCGACGAGGTGCCGCCGGCGCCGTCGCTGGCCGTCGCGGTCACGTCATAGCTGTGGGTCGCGGTCTCATAGTTGATCAAGCCCGAATTGGCGACGGTGATTCTGCCGTCGGCGCCGATGGCAAAACCGCCGCCGGAGGTGTCGCCGGTCAGCGTCCAGGTCACGACCGGATTGCCGCCCGGATCGGTCGCAGCCGCGGTCACGCCGGTATAGGTGCCGACCGCCGCGCCTTCGTTGACGGTGTCGGAGGTCGCGGTGTCGCTGTCCACGGGATTCGACGGATTGGCGTTGGTGATGGTGATATTGAAACTCTGCGACGCGGTTCCACCGTTACCGTCGCTGGCCAGCGCGGTAACGCTGTAGGTATGGCCGGGGCCGGTGGATTCGAAATCGAGCAAGGTCGGGTCGGCGACGACGACCTTGCCGTCGGCGCCGATGCCGAAGCCGCCGTTTGAACTGTCGGCGCTCAGCGTCCACGTCACCGTCGGTCCGTTGACGTCGGCGGAGGACGCGGTCAGCCCGGTATAGGTGCCGGCGGCGGCGCCTTCGACCACGCTGTTGGCGGTCGCGCTGTCGCTGTCGACCGGCGTGGACGGGTTCGTATTGGTGACCGCTATCGTAAAAGTATGGGTCGAGATGCCGCCGGCGCCGTCGCTGGCCTGCGCGGTCACGTCGTAGCTGTGGGTCGCGGTCTCGTAGTTGATCAAACTCGCATCGGCGATGGTGATCCTGCCGTCGGCGCCGATGGTAAAACCGCCGCTGGAGGTGTCGCCGGTCAGCGTCCAGGTCACGATCGGCCCGTTGACGTCGGTGGCGGACGCGGTGACGCCGGTATAGGTGCCGGCGGCGGCGCCTTCGACCACGCTGTCGGCGGTTGCGCCGTCGCTGTCGGCCGGCGTCGACGGCGAAACGTTCGTCACGGTGATGGTGATACTCTCGACGAAATTCGGCGTGGCCGTGCCGTTCGATGAGGTGACCGTGAGGTCGTAGACGTTGTTGGTGCCCTGATCCTGGGGCGTTTCGAAGTTCGGCGAGGCGTTGAAGGAGATGTGGCCGCTGGCGTCGATACTGAACAGCGCGGCATCGGCCCCGCCGAGTACATAGGTCGTGGCTCCGGCCTGCTGCGCGTTGAATACGGTGGCGCCGGCCGCCGTGCCCTCGGCCGCATTCGCCGAACCATTGCCCGTCGTTGCCGTCAGCGACGTGATCGCGCTGTCGATGAACAGCAATGAGCCGCTGCTGTGCTGGTACTCATAAAAGGTGCGGCCCGGTGCCACGGCGTTATTGGTGACGCCGGACGCGATCTGGGTATAGCCGTTGCCCGCATTGACCGTGTCGTCGGCGTCGCCGATGACGTACAGGCTGTTGCCGCTCGCATTGATCTGCGCGATATCGGTTCCGGCCAGCGTCAGGGTGGAATTGAGCGCACTGTTGAGGTCGATGACTTCGAGGTCGGATATCTTCGAGGCGTTGGCCGTCAGGTTAAGGGACTGCGATGCCGCCGTCAGCGTGATGCGGTCGATGCCGGCATTGCCGTCGATCGAGGCGAACGCGCTGTCCGCAATGAAAAATGTGTCGTCCTGGCTGCCGCCCTTGAAAACGTCGGCTCCGCCATTGCCGGTGAACGTCACCTTGTAACCTGTCACCGCCGTGGCATCGAAGGTATCCACCGCGCCGGATCCGACGGCGGCGAACGTCGCAGCACCCGTGATGCCGTTGGCGAGATCGAAGGTGCCGCCGGCCTGCAGGAATACGCCTTCGATGCCGGTGACATTAGCGAGCGCCGCGGTGGTCGTGGTGCCGGCCGTGGTCATCCAGAGCGTGTCGTTGCCGCCGCCGCCGACAACCATGTCGAGCGCGCTCAACTGGCCCGGCGTGAACAGGAACGAATCGTTGCCGTTGCCGCCGGTGAAGGTATCGTCGCCGCCGGTGGTGCCGTAAAATGCGATCGCGGTGCCGTTGGTGACGGCGCTGGCGTCCACCGTATCGTTGCCGCTGCCGCCTGCTACGGCGAAATATCCGATACTGGTGCCGGCCACGAGGCCGTTGGTCAGCGCCACATTATTGGTGCCGTTGGCCAGCACCAGGGCTTCGACGTTGGTCACATGCGTAAAGGCTGAAGCGGCCAGCGTCCCGGCAGTGGATATGAACAGATTGTCGATGCCTGCGCCGCCCTGCACCGTGTCGGCGCTGGTGAGATCGGAAGCTGAAAATACATAGCCGTTGGCGCCGTTGCCGCCGCGGAACGTGTCGCTGCCGGTGCTTGCGAAGAATGCGATGGTAGCGCCGTTGGTCACGCCGCTGGCGTCGACGGTATCGTCGCCGGCGCCGTCCGAGACGCCGAAGCTGCCGCTGTTGGAGCCGGCGACAAGCGCGTTCGTCAACGTCACGTCGTTGCCACCGCTGTTCAGGCCGATGCCTTCAATGCCAGTGACGTGAGTGAAAGCGGACGCGGCCACGACGCCGACGGTGCTGAGGTAGAGGTTGTCGATTCCGGCGCCGCCGTCGATCGTATCGGCCGAGGTCAGATCGGCCGTGGCGAAAACCAAGGAATCGTTGCCGCCGCCTCCGGTGAACGAATCCGCGCCGGCGGCGGCGTAAAACACGATGGACTTCGAACTCACCGCGCTCGCATTGACGGTGTCGTCGCCGCCGCCGTCGAGGATGGTGAAAAAGCCGGTGCTGGTGCCTGCGACCAGACCGTTGCTAAGGGAGACGTCATTGCCGCCACTCGAGAGGTTGATCTGCTCGATATTGGTGACGCCCGAGAATTGCGAGGCGGTGATGGTGCCCGCCGCGGTCACGAGGATAACGTCGAAGAAAGAACCGGTGGCGCCGCCGGTCACCGTATCGGTCGACTGCAGCGTCGCCGCATCAAGCTGAAAGGCGTTGTAGTCGTCGGAAACACCGGTGAACGTGTCCGTTCCTGGCGTCAGATTGAAAAAATGCGTCATGGCGCTACTCCATTGATACACGCGTCCGTTCGCGTCGACCGCGCCAGAGCGTCAGAACCGTCGAAGCCGGCTTTCGTGCGGGAGCCGGAAAAGCCAAATCGGACCGATACAATCCAGTGAATGGAGTCGCAGAAAACCATCACGATCGCCCTGAAGATCACCATTCTCGATCACGTCGCGTCTTTGCGCGATCAATAATCGGAGTAATATTAATTCGGAACCCGGTCGCGGCTCGCGCGGAATTTTCTCCGCAAGTTCTGATATTTGGCATCCCTATCTGAGTCAATATTACTTTAATGTCGCACGACCGGTTGTGATCGGAGTTGCATGGTAACCTTGACAGGTGCTGGCGCGTCGGCGCCGGGTATGGCTTGCGGTGCATAAGCATTGCTCACTTGTCGTGCAAATGTCGCGTGAACATGAACGGGTATAGTTAACAGCCGAGCGGCATGAACGCTCTACGCCGACCGGTACCACGCGCGGCCTCTTGCATGTGTGACGCAGCTCACATCCGATCCGATCAGGTCGCGCTATTTCTCGCCGCCGGCGAGAGGCTGGAATTTAGCCGGCGTTTCCTGCGACAGCCGCCTCGCGACCGCCAAGGCCTCGGCAAAATCCTCCGCGTCGAACCAGTCGAGCTGCAGCATGGGTCCGGACAGGCCTTCTTCCCAGATGCGGGAGGCTTCGACGTCGAACCGCATGTTCAGCTTCTTGTCGACAGCCTGGATGCCGTGGCCGGTGACGGCCCATTGGCGTCCGAGCCAGTAGATGTCGCGATGCAACGTCATTTTGTTTTCATGCCAATCGCCCATCTTCGATGCGGCTTTACGAGCGGTCGTTTACCCAAGTGCCCGAATCGGTTCCGCAGCATGGAACCGCCGATGGAATCATCCCGTGCCCGGCGCTGATCTTTACCTTGTCGCCAGGCCGCGGGCGTACCGAACGCCCGCTGACCGGCGCAAATTCCCAATTCAACGCTTCCTGCGCTTCGGCCTGCGTATGGTTTTAGACTTTTTGGCTTTCGACGACGAAGCGAGCGCCTTTTTTGTAGCCGCTTTCTTTTTCCCCTTTTTCATGGCCACCTTTCGGGACGGTGCCCGCTTTCCGGTCTTCTTTTTCTTCGACGACGCTGTTTTTTTCGATTTTTTCCGCTTCGGGAGGGCTTCTGCCGGTTTCCTGGAAGCAGCTTTCTTGGTTGAAACTGTTTTCGATTTGCCCGCCGTACCTGCGACGCGTCGCTGCTTGGCCTTCGCGTTCTTGTCGGAGCGAACCTTTGCCGCACGCTCGCCCTCGTCGGCAAACGGATCGGGATCAGCCGCGGCCCGGGCGCTCCAGGGGCTGGCAGCCGCTTGCGGGAAGAACAGCAGCCGCCGGTTGTTCTTGTACGTGCCGTCCTGGAAATTCGGTCTGATCCAGTCGTCGGTGGTGTCGAGCAGCAGCCAATCCTGCTTTTCGCCGGCGGACGCCGAGTTGTTGATGATGTCGCGCGCGCGGAAATGCCGGAAAATGCGATCGAGATCCGTCATGTAAATATCCGCTGCGCGGGTATCACCCCGGATCAGCAGCATGTTTTCATCGTTGCTTGTCAGCGAATTGCTCGAGAAATTCGCCGAGCCGGAACAGATCAAAGGATCGTCCGACAAGGGATCGATCACCAGCACCTTGGCGTGGACGAAAAAAACGTGTCCCTTGTTGGTCGGGCGATTTATCTCTTCATCGACGAACCATTTGTCGAGATCTGAATTCGGAATCGGCGCAACCTTCGCGCCGCCGGGGCCGCTTTGATATTTTATGAACGATTTTCCGAGGATCGCGCCGTTGGAAAAGGCCAGCTTTCCGCGGTTACGCTTTTCGGCGTCGTTGACGTCGGGAGAGGGCGGGTCTTCGAGAATGACAAGCCGCATCGCGTCCGCGGTCTTGCCGAGGGCACCCAGAAGGGTCCTGGCCACGTTGAACGGAATCGTCATCATCGCAAGCGATGCGGTGTCGGTGATACGCTGGCCATACCAGTCGAGCATATTGTCGGCGGTGCGCGGCGAAAAGAAAGCCGCCGCCGATGAAGCGGCAACCGCGTTCGGAGGGTTCGGAGTGAGCTTGATCGCGTTCTGCAATGCTTGACTGTGTACCGGATCGGCGGACAATTCGGTCCAATAGTCGAGATAGGTCTTCGCAATGACGTCGTCGGTGACGATGAATCCCACATTGGTCTGTCCGTAGAATCCGGTGTTGGTGAAATTGGTCGATCCGGTCCAGACCTGCCGCGGCCTGCCGTCGACCAGTTTCACGATGAACTTGTTGTGAGGAATAGCCGTCCGCGTGCGGGCATGCAGGATCGAGGCAGGAAGCCCGGCCGCGGCGATGGCGGCACGGTTCTCGTCGTTGTCCTTCTTGGTGTCATGGTAGACGATTTGAACGTCGACGTTGCGGCCAAGCGCGCGCTTGAGCGCAAGCAATATCGGAAGATAGGTGAACTCGTAGGCGCAGACGCGCAGCGCTTCGCCCGCTTTGGCGTCGTTGATGTATTTCAGACAGGCTTCCGCAAGTCCGCGGGAGAGCCATCGCGTTTCGGGATCAAGCAGCGTGCCGTCGTCATCGACGTTGTTGGCCATTTCGTCGGTCAACGCCTTGTTGTGCCACTCGGCCTCGAAGGCGTGACTTGCGATGGCGCCGCGGTTGAACCAGACGCCTTGACCCTTGGCGTCGTATTCCGGCTCCGTCGCGATCGAGAATGTCAGCGTATATCGCTCTTCCATGGCATGAAGGTCGCCATACAGCGCGATGATGGTGAAGTCGTACTGCCTGCCCGGACTTGCTTCGTAATCGGACCAGAGGAACGTCTGAAACGGCTGCTCCCGCGATGAATATTTGGTGTTCGGATCCGGCGCTGCGACCAGATCCTTGAAATACTTGACCCCCTGAAGCCACTGCGGCGGCTGGCCGCCTTCACCACGTTTGATGGCGAAGCCCCGCAAGCCTTTGCGCGCATCCTCGTCCATGTCCAGCGCCATCAGCACCACGTGGGTACCGGCAATTGCCCTTACGCGAAGATGGTCGTTGCTCTGTGAAACGCGCATGGTTGCTCCCGAGCTTTGCTGTAGCGACTATCAGTGAATGCCTGGGGTTGTCGAGAGACAAGCTGTTTTACGCTCATCGAGGATGCCGTCATTCATGCGCGGGACTGATCGTCCATGTCGCCGCCAGCACGCCCGCGGTCAGCAGTCCGGTCACGATCGCGAACAGCGGCAGGGCGAGGGCCAGCGCCGCGGTCGCCGCCCATCCGATCGACGAAAACGCCTCCGCAAAGGTGGCCAGCCGCGACGCGGTCTGGCGGCGGCGGAACTGACTGCGCCGTGCCCGCACCCGGAACCAGAGCTGGATCGCGGTCGCCGAGGCGGCGGCAATGGCGGTCGCTACCGCCGTTACCGCCGCTTGCAGCGGGGATGCGAAGACCAGTGCTATGATCAGCGGCGCGAAAATCGTGCCGATGCCGATCAGCACGACCTCGATCTTGGCGCGGGTGACTAGCAAGGCCGGCAGCGGCGCGGTCGCGACCAGGTCGGCGGCGTCCTCGCCGCAGATCGCCAGCCATGCGAGGCCGCCGGCGAGCTGCCCGGCCGCCATCACGATGACCGGCGTAATCACCAGGATGCCCGTGGAGTTGTCCGAGAAGCTTTGCCACAGCATCAGCGCCGGCGGCACCAGATAAAGCAACTGCATCAGCGTCTGCGACACCAACCAGGGATCGCGCCGCAGCAGCACGAATTCCTTGCGTCGCAAGGCCTGTTGCCGCGAGCCGGCGCGGAACGGCTTTGCGCCGCGGCCGCGATGGGCCGGGGCCGCGATGGCCGAGGCGCGGATTACATAGTCGGCAAATCGCGGCGAGTAGATCGCCATCGCCGCGCCGAATAGGATGAGCCCCGCGGCCAATAGGGCCAGCAGCGCTTCGCCGTCGCCTAGCATCGCCCGCGCCGGCCACCAGGTCGGGCTATCGAGATCAGGCGCGAACGCCGCGGCGGCGTCGGAGGTCAAGACCGCGAACCGTGACAGCGTTCCGGTGGACAGGATCGCCGCGATCTGCAGCGCGATGACAAAACCGGCGCCGGTCACGGCCGCCACGATCTGTGCCGCCAGCCTGGTCCGGCCCGGTCCGATGCTGCGGAACAGCGCGACGGTTACCGCAATCGCAAGCGCCGTCGCGGTGAAGCCGATCGCAACGACAACGCCATAGGCCGCAAACCATCGTACGCCGCCGCAGAGCACGAGAATGTTGACAAATGGCATCGAAAGCACGAGCGCCATTGCGATCACGGTAAGCGCGATGGCGGCGATGCGCACCGAAAACACGTTCGATAACGCCGTCGGCGACGACATGATCAGATCAAGATCGGCGCGCGCGTAAAACGCCCGCGTGACGGATTCGATCGCCTGCGACAGCATCAGCAGCCAGGCCAGAAAAACGCAGGCGGTGATGACGATCAGCGTCGGCTTGTCCAGCGGCTCCTGCAGATCGGCGAAGCGGCCGATCACCGCATAGACCGGCAGATGCATGATTGCGACACACACCATCAGCCCGATCGCGGTGCTGCGCTTCCTGAAACGCCGGCCCGCCGTCATCATGGCCATCCATTCGCGCCATGCCAGCCGGATTTCATGCCGGGCAAACCATGCGAGGGCGGTGGACGACGTCATGCGGCCTCGGTCTCCGCTTCGACAAGCGCAATGAACATGTCTTCAAGGCTGGTGTCGCTGCTGCCGTTCTGCTGCCGCAGTTCGGCCAGCGTCCCTTCGGCCACGAGCCGCCCTGATGCGATGACGCCGATGCGGTCCGCCATCCGCTCGGCCACTTCGAGAATATGGGTGGTCATGATCACGGTGCAGCCGGAGCGCACCCGCTCCTGCAGCAATCCCTTGACGTGACGTGCGGCGACCGCGTCGAGGCCGGTGAGCGGCTCGTCGAGGATGATCAGGCGCGGATCGTGCACCAGCGCGCCGGCCAGCGCCACCTTCTGCCGCATGCCCTTGGAAAATCCTTCACAACGCTGGTGCAGATGCGGCTCAAGCCCGAGCGACACCAGAAGTTCGCGCGCCGACGGCTCGGCAATGGCAGGATCGACGCCCCAGAGGCCGGCGACAAATTCGAGATATTCCAGCGGCGTCAACTTGTCGTAGATCATCGGCTCGTCGGAGACCCATGCCATGATCTGCTTGGCGGCGACCGGGTCGCTTAGCGCATCGATGCCCAGCACCGATACCGACCCCGCGTCGGGGCGCAGCAGGCCGGCGACCATGCGCAATGTCGTGGTCTTGCCGGCACCATTCGGTCCGAGCAGCGCATAGAATTCGCCGGGGCGGATAACGAGATCGAGTGCATCGACCGCGGGACGGTCAAAACGCTTTGTTAACCCTCGCAGTTCGAGGGCCGGGGGCTGCTGTCTATGTTTCATGGGGCCGGACGGTCCACGCTTCGCTTTGGCAGCGAACCCTGAACCGAAGATGTTTCGGCGCGGTGAATCGGCCGGGAGAATTCACAGGGTGCAAGCGGCTACCGAGAAGGCCTTCTTTGCGCGTCGACAAGGCGGCGTAATTGCAAAGCCCACCCGCGCTGTTCGTCATGCCCGGCCGTGTAGGGAGCCACGTCTTACTTTCGCCCGACAGACAGACGTGGATGGCCGGGACGAGCCCTACAGGATTCACACATCTCGCCGTCATGCGCGATGCCGCGGGCAAAATATCGGGCGCGGTACTCAATCCGGGCCGCTGGGAGCAAAAGGGCGTGAGGATCGATTAGCCGGTCCGCCTGCGCGGCATATCCATCGGAGTTTCTGGCCGCGAAGAGCGATCCTGTATGCCGCATTGCTGCCGTTCAGATCCGGCGAACACCCGGGCCCGCTCAGCGCGCAGGGGAAGATCGATGGGGCTCCGGCCGCCACCGCGCGGCGGGATGGTTCGAGAGGGCTGCCTGCCGCCGGATTTAAGAGCCACTCGTAGGAATTGATCGAATGCTCATTTAAAACGGATATGAAAACCAGCGGTCTTTTGTCGTTCAAAGGCACCATATACCCGGCTTCCACCGTGCAACAGCCGTAAATTTAAATAAGCCGCCTTACCATCCTAAGGTGAATTCACCAGCCCTGTCCCGCATCGGCATTGGGGCGGCGATGCCCGGCCCGGCGACGATCAACTATCAACAATCCGTAGGAGCGTGATACCTAGGCGGCATGGCGCGACTGCAGACAGTGCGACGGTGGTTCAGGCGACGGTTCGGCTATGCGAGGCTGTTGTGCGTCGGACTGCTGGTCGGCTTGGCCGCGCTTCGCGTCGCCGATCCTGCGCCGATCGAAGAGTTTCGTGTCAGGACCTTCGATACCTTCCAGGTCATCGATCCCCGCGTGAAGACCGCAAAGCCGGTACGTATCGTCAACATCGACGAAAAAAGCCTTGCAAAATTCGGCCAGTGGCCCTGGCCGCGGACGCGCGTCGCAGACCTGATCGCCAGGCTGAGCCGGCTCGGCGCGGTTGCGATCGCTTTCGACATCATGTTTGCCGAACCTGATCGGCTCAATCCCGGAGCCGTCGCCGATACCCTGCGCAATCTTGACGAAGAGACGCGGACCACACTGCGCGCGCTGCCCAGCAATGACGAGCAACTGGCGGAGGCGATACGGCAATCCCGCGTGGTGCTCGGCGAAGCCGGGCTGCCTTATGTCGTAGCTGAGCTCGATAAAGAATTGCCGCTGACCGGGCTTGTCATGATCGGCGAGGATCCGCAGCGGTTCATGCTCAGGTTTCCAGGCCTGCTGCGCAGCACCCCGGTGCTGGAAACAGCAGCCGGAGGGCGCGGCCTGCTCACGATCTGGACCGAGCGCGACGGCATCGTCCGGCGCGTGCCGATGATCATGCAGGCGCAAGGCGTGACCATGCCGTCGCTGAGTTTTGAGATGCTCCGGCTGGCGACCGGCTCCGATACGATCCTCGTCAAATCCAGCGAGGCCGGCATCGCCAGCGTTGCGGTCAAGGGCCTGGTAGTGCCGACCGACCGTAACGGCCAGCTCTGGGTGCATTTTGCACCCTACGATCCGTCGATTTACGTCTCGGCGGCTGACGTGCTCGACGGAAATGTCGACCCGGACAGCATCGAAGGCAGGCTGGTATTGATCGGGACCTCGGCCGCCGGCCTGCTCGACGTCAAGACGACGCCGATATCGCCGGTCATGCCGGGGGTCGAAATCCACGCCCAGGTGCTGGAAGCCGCGCTGACCGGTCAGTTGCTGTCGCAGCCGCCCTGGGCGCCGCTGGCTGAATTCCTCTCGGCCATGATACTCGGGGTCGCGATCATCTGGTTTGCCCCGATGTTCGGGCCAAAATCGCTGGTCGCTGTCGGCGCATTTTTTGCGACCCTGCTGCTGGGAACCTCCTGGTACTACTATTTCAGGTACAGGCTCCTGATCGATGCCACCTATCCGCTGCTGTCGACGACCGCGATCTATCTGACCCTGATCTTTTTCAGTTTCGTGCGCGAGCAGACGCAACGCCGGCAGATACGCTCGGCATTCGGCCGGTATCTGTCGCCGGCGCTGGTCGAACAGCTCGCCCAGGCACCGGAGAGGCTGGTGCTCGGCGGCGAGGAGCGTGAGATGACCATCATGTTCAGCGACATGAGAGGCTTCACCTCGATCTCCGAAACCTACCGTCACGACCCGCAAGGCCTCACCGGGCTGATGAACCGCTTCCTGACGCCGCTGACCAACGCCATCCTCAATCGAAAAGGCACCATCGACAAATACATGGGCGATGCGATCATGGCGTTCTGGAACGCGCCGCTCGACGACAAGGCACATCAGATCAACGCCTGCGAGGCGGCGCTCGATATGCTCGAGCAGGTCGATGCCTTGAACAAGGAGCGTGAGCTGGAGGCCCGGGAAGAAGGCCGCCCGTTCATTCCCCTCAATGTCGGCGTCGGATTGAATACCGGCACCTGTGTGGTCGGCAACATGGGCTCCGATCTGCGTTTCGATTATTCCGTATTCGGCGACAGCGTGAATCTGGCGTCGCGGCTGGAAGGACAGTCCAAGGAGTACGGTTTTCCGATCATCGCTGGCTCCAACACCGCGCTTGCCGCCAAGGACAGGTTTGCAATCCTCGAGCTCGACTTCATCATGGTCAAGGGCAAGACGGAGCCGGAAGTGATCTATGCCATTGCCGGCCGCGAAGACACCGCGCGGTCCGGTCAATTCCAGCGACTCCGCAACCTGACCATCGAGATGCTGGCATGCTACCGCAGCCGCGACTGGGACGGTGCGCTGACGGCGATCGCACGCGGCCGCAGGACCGACGACGCCCATGCGCTTGAACGGCTTTATAATCTCTATGAGACACGGATTCGCGGCTATCAGGACAACCCGCCGCCGCAAGACTGGAACGGCGCCTACGCGCTGCTGACGAAGTAAGAATGATCGTGCCCGAACGCGGCGCAGCGCGCCATTTCACGGCGTGCCGCGCTGTAAAGCCGGGACCGTTACCAGCGCAATACCCTGTCATGCGCGGGCTCGACCCGCGCATCCATCACCTTTTGGAAGACCCTTCAAAGGATGGATTCGGTACGGTCCCGGCTCCGCGGCGCGGCATGAAGAAGGCCGCACCGCGTCCGCCACACCGGCGAGGTCAGAACGAGATCTTCAGGCCGCCGTTGCCGTAGAAGTCGTTGCCGCCGGTGCGTGCAAAGGTTTGCGACACATTCGCCGTCAGCGCGACGTTGTTCCAGACCGGCGCCACCACGCCGGCGGCGACACGGCCATAGACGTTGCGCGAATTGGTGTTCGGGATTGCCCAGTTGTTGATGATCAGCGGAGCCGACGTGGCGCCGAACTGGACAATGCGGCCGTTTCCAATGAAGTCGTCATCCGCCGTCAGGTTCACATAAGGGCTGATGATCTTTCCGGCGACCCAGAACGGAAACCGGAATTGCGCGCCGACGCTTCCGATCAAGGTATCGGCCACCTGCTGTCCGACGTTAAGTGTCAGCACGGGATCGCCGGATTCGGTGTAGCCGTCGACCTTGGCACGGGCATAGAGCAGGCTGCCGATCGGGCCGACCTGAACCTTGTCGGGGGTGCCGAACAGGTAGCCCACCTTGCCGGCGGCGACAAAGCTTGTTCCGTCGGGGTTAGAGGTGATGGTGTCGACGATACCGGGACGGACGTTGCGGTAGTTCTGCCAGCCGAACGTGGCCAGCCCCTGCGCGAAGAAGTTGGCGTTGGTCCACGCGCCGTAAGCACCGAGCTGGTAGGAATTCGCTTCGGTGGTGCCCTGATTGTTGAACAGTCGCGCCTTCGGATTGGAGTAGTCGAATGCGCCGCCGACAAAGGCATTGGCGTTGATGCGATACTCGGTGCCGATCGTGCCGCCGACGCTGTCGAGATTGAAGCCCCTCGACGCCACATTGGCCTGGCGATCGCTGACCGCGCCATTGGCCAGCATGTAGAACGACCACGGATTGTAGGCAACCGGGCGCGGCGGCGGCGCCTTGGTATAGGGCACCTTCAGATCGGCCGCATAGGAATTCATGGTCGCCGCGAACCCGCTGGTTTCGCGGAAGGTGTCAAGCCTGCCGAACAGGGTAGATGCAAAGCCCGTGGCGGAGGATAGACCGACATCGGCCTGCGGCGCGATGGTGAGCGGCGCATTGAGCCGGTTGACAATGTATTCGCCGACGATCGTAAAGCCCAGCGAGGTCAGGTGCACGCCGTCGAAATAGAACAGAAACTGGTTCTGCAGCGCGGTATTGCCGATGCACGCCAGCGGACAGGCGCCGACATTGGCGACGCCGTAAGCCGACGGATTGGCCTTGATCTGGGATCCGATCAGCGAAATGTCGACCAGTTCGACGCGCACCCCGGAGCGCGCGATGGCGGCGAGCGCGGTCTGCATCTGGGCGTTATAATTTTGGCTGAATGCGGTGCCGATCGGGGCTGCCGGATTGCCGGTGGCTTCCGGCAACTGGCCGACATCGCCGGTTGTGAAAACGAGATTGCGCGCACCTGCGGCGACCAGCGCATTGATGCCGGCCAGCGCCTGATTGGCGCTCACGGTAGCGGCCGCGTTCACGCCCGCCAGCGTGCCGCCGGTCTGGTAATAGGCGCGGGCGTCGTTGCCGCCGATGCTGATCTCGACCAGGTCGGACGGCGCGATCGTCTTGCCCGCCGCGACAAATCCCTGCCACTCCTGCCTGAAACCGGGAATGCCGGGACCGACGACATTGGTCGCTCCGGTCTGTGCGCCGCCAATGGCGAAATTGTTCTGGGGAATTCCAAGCAGCGACGAGGTGGTGTCGACGAAATTAGTGCCGCCGCTGAACCGGCCGGTGGGATATTGCACCGGATTCGGAACTCCCAGGATCTTGAACAGGTTTCCTGTGTCGGCGTAACTGTCGCCGAACGCCTGGATGACACCGAAGGTCGTCTGAGCCTTGGCTTCGGTGATCGGCAAAAGCGCCGCGCCGGCTGCCAAGATCGATGCGCAAACAAGTCCGGTATTTCGTGTTGAAGTCATCGCCCCATCCCCCGATGCGTTGAATATCGTTGGAAAGGCTTTCACGGCTCTGTCTGCGACACAAGCGCACACAGCGCGTGGTTGCGCGCGCTTGGTGGTTTTTTGGGCGATGTGCCCTTAAAGCATCAGTTTGCGGCGCACCAAACGCGCAAGCTGCTTGAAACCTGTCCATCGAGGGAGGCGTGTCCGGCCCCGCTGCCGGATTTGTAGCCAATAGACCGGCTGGCTGCGACGACGGTGCTATCGCTGGTTGTTATTGCAGTCCGATCGTCGTCAAATCCTGAAACCAATGCTGCGCCTGCTCGAATTTCTTCACCTTGGGCGAAAGCGCATGCGGATTGGTGTCATGCACCACCCATACCAGCGCGGCATCGTCGACGATCAGCGCATGCGCCTGCGCCAGCAGTTCATCCTGCCGGGCCGGATCGAAATTCTGCTTGGCCTCGTCGATCAGCGCATCGACCTTCGGATTTTTGTAGCCGCCCCAGTTCACGCCGACCGGGGCGATCTGGCCCGAATGGAAAAAGCGGACGATGGCGTAAAGCGGATCGGACGTCACATAGGCGATGTTGTTTGAGGTGATGCCGGCATTCATCTCGTCGGCGGCGCCCTTCCGCCAGTGCGTGTAGAGCGTTTCCAGCTCCACTACCTTGAAGTCGATGTCGATGCCGATTTCCTTGAAACTCTGCTGCAGGAATTCGTTCATCGGCAGCGACAGCATCTGCCCGGTGCCGCCTTGGGCGATGATGAATGTCGTCTTCAGCGGCTTCTCGGGCGAGTAGCCGGCTTCCTGAACCAGTTTCTTGGCCGCGGCGAGATCGTATTTGATATCGAAGGCGGGGGCGCCGAACCAGGGGCTGGAAGGGTCTACCTGACCTTTTGCCGGCTTCGCCAAGCCATTCATCAGGCCGACGACGGCGTCGCGGTCGATCGCGAGATTGAGCGCCTTGCGCAGGCGCAGGTCGGTCCACGGCGAACCCGGCAGCACGCTCAAATGATAATTCCAGACGTGCGGCGTGATGTTGTCGACGATCCGCATGCCCGCGGATTTCAGTTGCGGCACGGCATCCGGCGCCGGCGTTTCGATCAGATCGACTTGCCCCGCGAGCAACGCGTTGGTCCGCGTCAAGGCTTCCGGCATCGGGATCAGGATCAGCTTGTCGGTTTTCGGAATTCGTTTCTTATTCCAGTAGTCGTCGTTCTTCGTCAGCTCCGCGAGTTCGCGCGGCACCAGTTTTGTCAGCCTGAATGGACCGGTGCCCGCGGGCTGGCTGGCGAATTTGTCCCAGTCCCGGCCGAGCTTTTCGTACTGCGCCGGGCTTGAGACGAGAAACCACAGCATCTGATACGGAAAGAACGAGTCGACGGCCTTGGTGGTGATTTCGACGGTGGAATCGTCGATTCTGGCGTAGCCCGCAACCGAGGGCAGGCGAGTCTTCACCTGCGCGCTCTGGCGCTTGTCGAATTGCGGCGCCTTGTCATTCAATACTTTGTCGAGATTCCAGATCACCGCATCGGCGTTGAAGTCGCTGCCGTCATGGAATTTAACACCCTGCCGCAACGTAAACCGCCACTTCTTCTTGTCGGTGTCGTCGACCTTCCATTCGGTCGCCAGCCCCGGCACCAGTTTGCCCGGCCGGTCGGACACGTCCATCTCCCAGGCCACCAGCGGATCGTAGATCGTATAGGCGGTGAATTGGTAAGCGCCCGCGCCGCGATCCGGCTGCCCGGTGGTCAGCGGAATGTCCGCCATCGAAATACCGTACCGCACAACCGACTCGGCTTGTACGGGACCCATGGCCGCAATGGTGACCGTTAGGGCCGCAAGAAGGATCGAGTTTCGGATGTGCATGAACTAAGCTCCGTTGAATGAACTTTTCGGAGTTAGCAAAGCAAGCTTGATGCCAGCTTAGGCATTGTAGCTGCACGTCGCGCCGGCCCGCGACCAATTGCGCCCGCAGCTATAATCGCGCGAACGCTTATCGTCATTGGCACAGCCGTTGCATAAGATTGCATAAGAAATAATCACCAAGGTCGAGAAGGAATGATCACGATGCGTACCGAGAAACCCGCAAAAAGCCGGACAGCGACAGCTTTGATGCTGCTGAGCGTCGCATCGGCTTTTGCATTGCCCCAAGTCGCAGGCGCCGAAACCGTTTTGCGCATCGGCATGACCGCGGCCGACATTCCGCGAACGCTGGGCCAGCCGGATCAGGGGTTCGAAGGCAACCGGTTCACCGGTCTCACCATGTACGACGCGTTGACGATGTGGGATCTTTCTTCCGCGACCAATGCGAGCGTCATGATTCCCGGCCTTGCGACCGAATGGGCGGTGGACGCATCCGACAAAAAGAAATGGACCTTCAAGCTTCGTCCCGCAGTGACGTTTCACGATGGTTCGCCATTCAACGCCGACGCTGTAGTCTGGAATGTCGACAAAGTGCTGAAGCAGGATGCGCCGCAATTCGATCCCAGCCAGGTCGGCGTTACCGCCTCGCGCATGCCGACGCTGGCTTCGGCGCGCAAGATCGACGACATGACGGTCGAATTGATGACCAAGGAGCCGGACAGCTTCCTGCCGATCAACCTGACCAATCTGTTCATGGCAAGCCCGGCTAAATGGCAGAAGCTTTATGAAGCGTCCGAGGGCGCCGACGCCAAAGGGAAGTCGCAGGCGGCCTGGGCGGCATTCGCCAAGGATGCGTCCGGCACCGGTCCATGGAAAATGTCGAAGTTCACGCCGCGCGAACGGCTCGAATTGGTGAAGAACGAAAATTACTGGGACAAGGCGCGCGTTCCCAAGGTCGACAGGATGCTGCTGCTGCCGATGCCGGAGGCGAACGCGCGGACCGCTGCATTGTTGTCCGGCCAGGTCGATTGGATCGAGGCGCCGGCGCCGGATGCGGTGGCGGAAATCAAGCAGCGTGGTTTCGTCATTCAGAGCAATGAGGAGCCGCATGTGTGGCCGTGGCAGTTTTCGCGCATCGAAGGCTCGCCATGGAACGATATTCGCGTTCGCAAGGCAGCCAACCTTTGCGTCGACCGCGAAGGGCTGAAGGAAGGATTGCTCGCAGGGCTGATGGTTCCGGCAACCGGCACCTTCGAACCCGGTCATCCCTGGCGCGGCAAGCCAACCTTCGAGATCAAATATGACAAGCCCGCCGCGCAAAAGCTGATGCAGGACGCGGGCTTCGGGCCCGGCAAGAAGCTCGCCGTCAAGATCCAGACCTCCGCGTCGGGATCGGGTCAGATGCTGCCGCTGCCGATGAACGAATATCTGCAGCAGGCTTTGGCCGAATGCTATTTCGACGTTCAGCTCGACGTCATTGAATGGAATACGCTGTTCACGAACTGGCGGCGCGGCGTCAAGGATCCCTCCGCCAACGGCGCCAACGCCACCAACGTGACCTATGCGGCGATGGACCCGTTCTTCGCCATGGTGCGCTTCCTGCAGTCGTCGATGGCGCCGCCGGTATCGAACAATTGGGGCTTTATCAATAATCCCAAATTCGATGAACTGGTGACCAGGGCGCGGCAGACCTTCGATCCGGCGGAACGGGACAATGCGCTGGCCGAACTGCACGCGGCCTCGGTCGATGACGCGGCTTTTCTCTACGTCGCCCATGACGTGGCGCCGCGAGCGATGAGTCCGAAGATCAAGGGTTTCGTGCAGCCGAAAAGCTGGTTCGTGGACTTCTCGCCGGTCGGCATGACGCCCTGATCCGCTTATGCAATCGCGCTCGATATCTCAATCGTCATGGCCGGGCTTGACCCAACTGGCTTCCCACATCTCGTCATACGCGGGCTCGACCCCGCGTATTCCTCACTTCGGAAGAGTCGTTTCGAAGCGGATGGATTGCCGGGTCAAGCCCGGCATGACGGCCGAGATGTGCATATGGCGGGGTCAAGCCCGGCCATGACGATGAGATGGGTGCATCCAGTAGGGCTTGGCCCGGCCATCACGCCTTGACGACCGGCAAGAAAGACATGGATGCCCGGGACAAGCCCGGGCATGACGAAGATAACTGAAAGCCACACGTGCTCGTCTATATCGCCCGGCGTATCGTCTATGTGATCCCGATCATCATCAGCGTGGCGCTGGTGTGTTTTCTGCTGGTCCACATTACGCCCGGCGATCCGCTGGTCGCGGTGCTGCCGGCGGATGCGTCGCAGGAACTGGCGCAACAGCTCCGTGTCGCCTACGGCTTCGATCGCCCGCTGCCGGTGCAATTCGGGCTCTGGCTCTGGCGGGCGGTCAGCGGCGATCTCGGCAACTCCATCGCCACCGGACGGCCGGTATTATCCGAAGTGATGCGTGCGGTGGGCAATACCGTCACGCTGGCCATCGCAGCGGCGATGATCGGCTTTACGCTCGGATTGTTCTTCGGATTGATCGCGGGATATTTCCGCGACACCTGGATCGACAAGGTCGCCACCTCGATTGCGATCGCCGGCGTCTCCGTGCCGCATTACTGGCTCGGCATGGTGCTGGTGATCATCTTTTCGGTTCAGCTCAACTGGCTGCCCGCGGTCGGCGCCGGACCGGGCGGTTCGGGTCAATGGGCCTGGGACTGGGAACACATCCGCTATCTGATTTTGCCGGCGATCACCACGTCGGTGATTCCGATGGGCATCGTCACCCGCACCGTGCGCGCGCTGACCGGCGACATCCTTTCGCAGGACTTCGTCGAAGCGTTGCGCGCAAAAGGCCTTCGCGAAACCGGCGTGTTCCGCCATGTCATCAAGAACGCCGCACCGACCGCGCTGGCGGTGATGGGCCTGCAACTCGGCTACATGCTCGGCGGCTCGATCCTGATCGAAACCGTGTTCTCGTGGCCGGGTTCGGGGCTGCTGCTCAATTCCGCGATCTTTCAGCGCGATCTGCCGCTGCTGCAGGGCACGATCCTGGTGCTGGCCCTGTTCTTCGTGTTTCTCAATCTCGTGGTCGACATCGCGCAGGCCTCGATCGATCCGCGCATCAAGCGGAGCTGACCCATGAGCGCAATGGCCGATAGTGCTCTTCAGGCGCCGCCCGCAGCAAAAGCGCGCGGCTACTGGGCGACCGTCGGCCGGCGCATTGTGCGCGACAAGGTCAGCATGATCTGCGCCTTTATTCTGATAGCGATCTTTCTCTCCGCGCTGTGCGCGCCGTGGCTGCATCTCGCCGATCCCTATCAGGGTTCGATGATCCGCCGCCTTCGCCATATCGGCACGCCGAACTATCCGCTCGGCACCGATGAACTCGGCCGCGACATGCTGGCGCGGCTGATCTACGGCGGACGGCTCTCGCTGGTGATCGGCATTCTCCCGGTGATTCTCGCTTTTCTGATCGGAACGTCGCTTGGCCTGATCGCGGGCTATGTCGGCGGCAAGATCAACACCGCGATCATGCGGACCATCGATATCTTCTACGCATTCCCTTCGGTGTTGCTCGCGATTGCGATTTCCGGCGCGCTGGGTGCCGGCATTGTCAATTCGATCGTGTCGCTGACCGTCGTATTCGTGCCGCAGATCACCCGCGTTGCCGAAAGCGTCACGACCGGCGTGCGCAACATGGATTTCGTCGAGGCGGCGCGGGCGTCCGGCGCCGGTGGCTTCACCATCATGAGAGTGCACATGCTCGGCAACGTGCTGGGACCGATCTTCGTCTACGCAACCGGACTGATCTCGGTGTCGATGATCCTGGCTGCGGGCCTGTCGTTTCTCGGCCTCGGCACCAAGCCGCCGGAGCCGGAATGGGGCCTGATGCTCAATACGCTGCGCACCGCGATCTATGTCAATCCATGGGTGGCGGCTCTGCCCGGCGCGATGATCTTCGCGGTCTCGATCTGCTTCAACCTGCTCAGCGACGGCATGCGCAGCGCCATGGACATCCGGAACTGATGCGATGAACGAGACCAATGCGGCGATCGACATGCTCGAACCGATGGAGGATCGCGGCGGCGCGGCGCAGCCGCTGCTGCGGGTCGACGGCCTGACCAAGCATTTTCCGGTGCGCGGCGGTCTGTTCGGCAAAAGCAAGACCGTGCGCGCCGTCGACGACGTGTCGTTCTCCATCGCCAAGGGCGAAACCGTGGGCATTGTCGGCGAGTCCGGCTGCGGCAAGTCGACCACCGCGCGGCTGCTGATGCATCTGATGAAACGGGACGACGGAGACATCGTCTATGACGGCATGCAGGTCGGCCGCGCATTGTCGCTGCGTCAATTGCGCCGCGGCATGCAGATGGTGTTTCAGGACAGCTATGCCTCGCTCAACCCGCGTTTGACCATCGAGGAATCGATCGCGTTCGGCCCGAGGGTGCATGGAATGGACGATGCGGCGGCCCGCGTTCTGGCGCGCGAACTGCTGGGCAAGGTGGGACTGCGGCCGCAGACATTCGCCAACCGCTATCCGCATGAGATTTCCGGCGGCCAGCGCCAGCGTGTCAACATCGCCCGCGCGCTGGCGCTGTCGCCGCGCCTGGTGATTCTCGACGAAGCCGTGTCGGCGCTGGACAAGTCGGTCGAGGCGCAGGTGCTCAATCTGCTGGTCGATCTCAAGCGCGAGTTCGGCCTGACCTATCTGTTCATCAGCCACGATCTCAACGTGGTGCGCTATATTTCAGACCGCGTGCTGGTGATGTATCTCGGCGAAGTGGTCGAACTCGGTCCGGTGGACCTGGTCTGGGACGCGCCGGCGCATCCCTATACGCGGGCGCTGCTGGCGGCGATGCCGTCTTCCGATCCCGATAACCGGACGAAGACGCCGCCGATTACGGGTGATCCGCCCAATCCGATCGATCCGCCGCCGGGATGCCGGTTTCACACCCGCTGCCCGTTCGCGGAGCCGCTATGCGCCGGCGCAACCCCGAAGCTGACCGATCTCGATACAATGGGGCATCAGGCGGCGTGCTATATGGCGATTCCCGGTTCGGGCCACAGCCTCGCGCCATCCAGCGGAGCGGACCTCACATGACAAAACCCAGCCCCAAGGAAATCAAGGCCATGACCAGGGTCGCAGGCCTGCCGGTGACCGACGAGGTTGCGGCACGGATCGCAAATTCCATCGGTCCGGCGTTCGAAGGGTTTGCCCCGGTTGCCGGAACGCTGGCGTTCGATCTTGAGCCGGCGACATTCATGATCGTGCAGGCCGGGCGGGCCGGCAAGTGAGCGCAGGGCTGGCCTTGCTGTCATTGACGTCGGTGGTGCAGGCGATCGCCGAAAAGCGGGCGTCGTCGCGCGAGGTGACGCAGTCCTGCCTCGACCGCATCGCGCAATGGCAACCGCGCCTGAATGCGTTCATGGCGGTCGAAGCGGACGACGCGCTCGCCGCCGCGGACGACGCCGACGCCGCGCTCGCCCAAGGCCGCAGCCGCGGCGCGCTGCATGGCGTGCCGCTGGCGCACAAGGATATGTATTACGATGCCGGCAAGATCGTCACCTGCGGCTCTAAAATCCGCCGCGACTGGGTCGCGACCACCACCGCGACATCGTTGCAGCGGCTGAAGGATGCCGGCACCGTTCGCCTCGGCTCCTTGCAGATGGCGGAGTTCGCCTACGGGCCGACCGGCCACAACGCCCATTACGGCCCGGTGCACAACCCATGGTCTGTCGACCATGTCACCGGCGGCTCGTCGTCCGGATCGGGCGCGGCGGTCGCCGCGCGCCTGACCTTTGCGGCGCTGGGATCAGACACCGGCGGTTCGATCCGGATGCCGGCGCATTTCTGCGGCGTTACCGGGCTCAAGACCACGGTTGGCCGGATCAGCCGCGCCGGCGCGATGCCGCTGTCGCAGTCGCTCGACACCGTCGGGCCGCTGGCGCGAACGGCGGAGGATTGCGCCTTGCTGCTCGGCCTGATGGCCGGCGCGGACCCCGGCGATCCCACCGCCATCGGCGGCGCGGTGCCGGATTATGCGGCGGCCACGCGCGAATCCCCTCAGGGCCTTTCGGTCGGCGTGCCGGCGGCGTTCTATGTCGACGATCTCGATCCGGATACCGCGCGGATACTCGATGAAACCGCGACGACCTTGAAGCGCGAGGGCGCCCAGGTCGTGCAGGTCGAATTACCGGACCAGCGCCAGCTTACCGCCGCGTGCCAGCTTGTGCTCGCCGTCGAAGCGGCAGCCTTTCACAAGCGATGGATGATCGAGCGTTCGCAGGATTACGGGCCCCAAGTGCTGATGCGGTTGCAGAATGGACTGGCGATTCCCGCTGTGTCCTATCTCGAAGCGGTGCGTTGGCGTGCCCCGGCGTTGGCGGCCCATCTTGCGGCCACCGCCGGCGTCGATCTTGTGCTCGCCCCGGTGGCGCCGGTTGCCGCGCCAACCATCACCGAGAGCGATGTCGGCAACAGTCCCGATGCGGAAGCCGTCATTCAGCGGCTCACACGCTTCACCCGGCCGGTCAATTATCTCGGCTTGCCGTCGCTGGCGATACCGGCGGGGTTCAGCGCTGCGGGTCTGCCGGTTGGGATGCAGCTCATCGGCAAACCGTTCGACGAATTGACACTGCTCCGGGCCGGCGCCGCATTTCAGCGCGCGACCGATTTCCATGCGCGATGTCCGGAACCGACATGACCAGCCTGGTCCAGATCCACGATCTCAACATCCGCTTCACCGGCGAGCGCACCGTCCATGCGGTCAACGATCTCAGTCTCACGCTCGGCGAGGGCGAAGTGCTCGGCTTGCTCGGGGAGTCTGGCTCGGGCAAAAGCGTCACGCTGCGCGCGCTGATGCGGCTGCTGCCGAAAAAGCGGACGCAGATTTCGGGAAGCATCCAGGTGCTGGGGCGCGACGTGCTGGCGCTTGACGACGAGGAGTTGTCGGCGTTTCGCGGCCAAAGCGTGTCGATGATCTTCCAGGAGCCGGCGCTGGCGCTGGATCCGGTTTACACCATCGGCCGGCAGATCGCCGAATCGGTGATGCGCCATGAAGGCAGAAGCCAGGCCGACGCGATGGCGCGCGCGCTGGAGATGCTGGAGGTGGTGCGGATCCCGTCGGCCAAGCGCCGGCTCGACGCCTATCCGCATGAGATGTCCGGCGGCATGCGACAGCGCGCCATGATCGCGCTGGCACTGGCCTGCAAGCCGAAAATACTGCTCGCCGACGAGCCGACCACCGCGCTCGATGCCACCGTACAGATCCAGATCCTGCTGCTCTTGCGGGAATTGCAGCGCGAGTTCGGCATGTCGGTGATTTTCGTCACCCACGATATCGGCGTCGCCATTGAAATCTGTGACCGGATTGCGGTGATGTATGCCGGCCAGATCGTGGAAACCGGCACGCTCGGCCAGATCGTGCGTTCACCGATCCATCCTTATGCGCGGGGATTGCTGGCATCCACGGTGCAGGGCGCCAAACGCGGCCAGCGGCTGGAAACCATCCCGGGAACACCGCCCTCGCTCGACCACGCGCCGGTCAGCTGCTCGTTCGCGCCGCGGTGTGGTTTCGCGCAACCGCGCTGCGTCGAACAGCTTCCGCCCAATGTGCGGGTGGGATCGGACCGTATCGCCAGGTGCATTCTGGCGGAAGGGGGAGCCGCCGTTTCGACCTGACCGGTACATCAGGCGGCGGCAACGCAGCGACGAAGCAATCCAGTCTGCGCCTGCGGCTCTAAATTGAGTCGCTGCGCTCGCGATGAGGAATCGGGGAACGGATGCGTCAGCCGCCGACGCCGGGGTCGGCCCAGCGCTCGATCTGGGCGGCGCCGACGATCTGCTTGGGCTGATGCGGGTTAAGGGTGCCGGCGGTCGCCGACCATCCCTTGGCCAAAATCTGCATCGCGAACAATTTGGCGTCGATTTCCGATTTGAAAGTCCTGGTGGATCGTACCAGGCCGGTGGCGCTGGCATCCGTCTTTACGGCTTTATCCGGACCGAAGGCCACATACCAGGTGTCAGGCTGCGTCATCCGGCCATAACGCGCAGGATCGCCGAAAGTTTCGCCGCCCATAAGAAGGCCGTCCGCGATGGACGGCCTTCGTTGATCGATGCAATCGCGATCACTCGACGATTTCGACAATCCGGTGGCTGCGCGGTTCGACCACCACGGTGCGGCCATTGACCACCGTGTAGCGGTAATCCCGGGCGCCGTATTCGGGCGGCACCTCGTAATAGGTCACGCCCTCTTCGGGTAGCACGGCGCCGACCCGGACATCCTCGCGGTACTGATAGGAGGGACGCCGCTGCTCGACGACGTAGCTGTGGAAGCGCGGGCGCTGCTCGACGCCCAATACACCGGCGACACCGCCGACGACGCCGCCGATGGTGCCTCCGACGATGGCGCCCACCGGGCCGGCAGCGCGCTCGCCCTCGCGGGCGCCGCGTTCGACGCCTCCGGGCACGCCCTGCGCCTGGGCCAAGGCGGGAATGGCGACGGCCGCAACAATCGTTGCAACTCCGATAAATCGGCGGATCATGATGGCTCCTGAGATGATGGATGAGGTGTGAACCCAAGCCGCGACGGCGAAAAAGGTTCCGCTTTGCAGTCCGAGCTGAGCGGCGCCCTGCCCGAATGCCGCGGGTATGCGCTCAGTGGTCTGGTTCCGTCTCCGAAAACCGGCGGTGACGCACACCGTTCCTGGCAACAGACCCGGCAATGACTGGCGCTCCGCCAGCGCACCGTCGCCTATCGCGTTTAAGTTAACGCAACTTACATGGACGATGGCATAAAACCTCGGTAAAAGACCAGCTTTCCACGTCCACTGAAGAGATCGCGCTTAATGGCAGCCATTCCCGGCGTCCGGCGTTCCGAACTCGGTGAAGCGCTGCGCGCCTGCCGCAACGCTTTCATCGGCGTCGGTATCATGAGTTGCATGATCAATCTCCTGTACCTGACCGGCTCCATCTTCATGCTGGAGATCTACGACCGGGTGCTTCCAAGCCGAAGCGTGCCCACCCTGGTCGGCCTGGTCATCCTCGCCGGAGGATTGTACGTCGCCCAAGGCGTTCTCGACCTGATCCGGGGACGCATACTGGTCCGTATCGGTACGTCGCTCGATGAGGCGCTCAGCGGCCGGGTGTTTGAAACCGTGGTGCGGCTGCCGCTGATCGCGGGCGGCCGCAGCGAAGGGCTGCAGCCCTTGCGCGACCTCGACAACATCAGGTCGTTTCTCTCCAGCATGGGCCCTGGCGCGTTCTTCGACCTGCCATGGCTGCCGTTCTATCTCGCGATCTGCTTTGCCTTTCATGTTCTGATCGGTCTGACCGCGCTCGTCGGCGCCATCATCCTGGTCATCCTGACCATCCTGACCGAGTTCCTGACCCGCGGGCCCGCGCGCGAGGCGATGGGGCTGGCGGCGCGGCGCAACGACCTCGCCGCCGCCAGCCGGCGAAACGCGGAAGTGCTGGTGGCGATGGGGATGTCGGGCCGCCTGACCCGGCGCTGGAGCGCTGCCAATCAGAATTACCTTTCAGGCAGTCAGCGCACCAGCGATGTCGCGGGCGGGCTCGGCGCCACCGCCAAGGTCATGCGCATGACCCTGCAGTCGGCGGTGCTCGGCGTCGGCGCGTATCTGGTGATTCACCAGGAAGCGACCGCGGGCGTCATCATCGCGGGCTCGATCCTGAGTGCGCGGGCGCTGGCCCCGGTCGACCTCGCGATCGCGCACTGGAAGGGTTTTGTCGCGGCGCGGCAGAGCTGGCATCGCCTGAACCGACTGCTCGGATCGATGCCGGCGCAGACCGCGCCGACACGGTTGCAGAATCCCTCCAAGCGTCTGTCCGTGGAGAATATCAGCATCGTCCCGCCCGGCGACCAGAAGATCATCGTCCAGGACGTGACCTTCGCGCTCGAAGCGGGCAACGGGCTGGGCGTCATCGGGCCAAGCGGATCCGGCAAGTCTTCACTGGTGCGGGCGCTGGTGGGGGTGTGGCTGCCGGTGCGCGGGAAAGTCCGGCTCGATGCCGCAGCCCTCGATCAGTGGTCGTCCGACCTGCTCGGGCAACATGTCGGATATCTGCCGCAGGACGTCGAATTGTTCGCAGGCACGGTTGCGCAAAATATCTGCCGCTTCGATCCCGACGCCAAATCGGAAGACATCATCGCCGCCGCCAGGGAGGCCGGCGTTCATGAGATGATCGTCAAAATGCGCGAGGGCTACGATACGCAAGTCGGCGAGCAGGGGGTTGCGCTGTCGGCCGGCCAGGCGCAGCGCGTTGCGTTGGCGCGGGCGCTGTATGGAAACCCGTTTCTGATTGTCCTCGACGAGCCGAATTCCAATCTCGACACAGAGGGCGACGAGGCTTTGACGCGGGCGGTCCGCGCCGCGCGCGAACGCGGTGCGATTGTGGTGGTCGTTGCGCACCGTCCGATCGGCATCGAGGCCGTCGATATGCTTCTTGTCCTGAAGGACGGGCGCATGCAGGCCTTCGGTCCCAAGGACCAGGTGCTCGGACAGGTATTGCAGCGGGTCGCTCCGCCGACCCCGATCAAGATCGTGTCTGAGGGAGGCGTTGCAAAATCATGAGCGACGACGGTGAGGTAAAAGGCGCGCGCCGTTCGATCAGGCTGCATCTGATCATCGGGCTCGCGGTGGTCATCGTTCTGGCCGGCGGGTTCGGCGGCTGGGCATCGACCGCGCTGATCTCCGGAGCATTGATTGCGCCGGGAGCGGTCGTCGTGGATTCCAATGTGAAGAAAGTCCAGCATCCGACCGGCGGCGTGGTCGGCGAGGTGCGCGTGCGGGACGGCGACGTGGTCAAGGCCGGCGATGTCGTGGTGCGCCTCGACGACACCGTCACCAAGGCCAGCCTCGCGATCGTGGTCAAGACGCTCAACGGCCTCTATGCGCGCGCGGCGCGGCTGGAAGCGGAGCAGCGCGGCGAAAGCAAGCTTACCTTTCCGCCGCAGCTCACCGAACGCGCCGACGATCCCGACGTCAAAAACGTCATGACCAGCGAAAGCAAGCTGTTCGAGGTGCGCGTCACCGGCCGCGCCGGGCAGAAGGCGCAGTTGCGCGAACGCGTCTCGCAATTGAACGAGGAGATCGGCGGCCTGACCGCGCAGGAGCAGGCCAAGGACAAGGAAATCGCGCTGATCGAGAAAGAGCTCGTCGGGGTCCGTCAGCTCTACGAGCAGCACCTCGTTCAACTGACGCGCCTGACCACCTTGGAACGCGACGCCGCCCGGCTCAACGGCGAGCGGGCGCAATACATCGCATCGCGCGCGCAGGCAAAAGGCAAGATCACCGAAACCGAACTGCAGATCATCCAGGTCGACAGGGACATGGTCAGCGAGGTCTCCAAGGATTTGCGCGAAACCAACGACAAGATCGGCGAGTTCGTCGAGCGCAAGGTGACCGCGGAAGATCAACTGCGGCGGGTCGATATCCGCGCCCCGCAGGACGGCATGGTGCTGCAGAACAACGTGCACACCGTGGGCGGCGTGATCACCGCCGGTGACGCCATGATGATGATCGTGCCGCAGGCCGACGATCTGTCGGTCGAGGCCAAGGTCGATCCGAAGGATATCGACAAACTGCAGATCGGTCAGAAGACGCTGCTGCGGCTGTCGGCATTCAACCAGCGTACCACGCCGGAATTGAACGGCCTCGTCACCCGGGTGTCGGCCGACGTCACCACCGACCAGCGCACCGGACAGAGCTATTACACCATCCGCGTTTCGCTGCCGCCCGCAGAGGTCGCCCGTCTCGGCGACGTCAAGCTGATCCCCGGCATGCCGGTCGAAGCCTTTGTGCAGACCGGGGACCGCACCATGCTGTCCTATCTGCTCAAACCGCTGAACGATCAGTTGATGCGCTCATTCCGCGAGCGGTGAGCCGCTGCCTTGCGGGGACGACAGCCGTCAGCGCGATAGATTCTGCAGCAGGTAATTCAGCGCCGTGCTCGCGAATACATGCATGTTGGCGAGCCGGTCGGCGCTGCCGGTTTCCAGCGTCATGGCCAGTTGCCCCGCCGCTCCGGCCACCGCCATGCAGGTATGGCCGACGGGGTCGCCGTGGCGGTTGCGGGCCGGCCCGGTCGCGCCGGTTTCCGACAGGCCCCAGTCGCAAGAAAAGCGGCTTCGAACCCGCGTCGCGAGCAATTTCGCGTAAGGCTCCGAGGCCGAGCGGATGCCGTTCATGTCCCCGTCCTGGATGTCCATCAGGATCCGTCGCGCGTCGGGGGTGTAGACTACCGCCGCGCCGAGGAAATACGCGGAGGCGCCGGGCACCGCCAGCAGCGCCGCCGAAATCAGGCCGCCGGTCGAGGATTCGGCGACCGCAATGGTCTGGCGCCGCTCGATCAGTCTGGCGGCGATTTCTTGCGCGATTGGAATGAGGTCTTGCATAGGCTCAATCCTTCCCTGAGGCGCCGTCACTCGCGTTCGTCGTCCCCGCGAAGGCGGGGACCATAATCCAGTACTCGGTCATAGCGCGTGATGGCGCAGCAAGTATACTACCACTGCGGTCAAACATCGGTGTCACGGCGTATGGGTCCCCCGCCTTCGCGGGAGCGACGGTGGAGGGAACAACCAAATGACGTCCCCGATTCCGGGCGGCGTGGATTGCGATCTGCATCCGGCCGTGCCCCATCTCACCAGCCTGCTGCCCTACCTGAACGACTACTGGCGCGATCAGGTGATCACGCGCGGCATGACCGACCTGGTGTCGCAATCCTATCCGCTGAATTCTCCGATCGCGTCGCGGCCCGATTGGCGGCCGTCGCAGGGCAAGCCCGGCTCCAGCCTCGCGGACATCAAGGCGCAGGTGCTCGATAGATTCGCGGTCGGCTACGGCATCTGCAATCCGCTGTACGGCGTGCAGATGGTGTTCAGCGAGGACATGGCGGACGCATTCTGCCGCGCGCTGAACGACTGGCTGGTCAAGGAATGGCTCGACAAGGATGCACGGCTGCGCGGTTCGATCGTCATTCCCGTGCAGAGCATCGAGAAGTCGGTGGCGGAGATCGAACGCTGCGCAAAGGACAAGCGCTTCGTCCAGGTGCTGATGCTGGTGATGGGCGACATGCCGCTCGGCAAGCGCGCCTACTGGCCGATCTATGCCGCCGCGGAACGGCTCGGCTTGCCGATCGGGGTGCACGCCGGCAGCAATTATCACAATCCGCCGACGTCGGTCGGCTGGGGCTCCTATCACATCGAGGATTACGTCGCGCAGGCGCAGGCGTTCCAGACCCAGATGACCAGCCTGATCGTGGAGGGCGTGTTTGCGCGGCATCCCGATTTGAAAATGGTGATGCTGGAATCCGGCTTTACCTGGCTGCCGTCGTATCTGTGGCGGCTGCATAAATTCTGGCGTGGGGTGCGGATGGAAACGCCGTGGGTGGACCGCCCGCCGCTGGAGATTGTGCGCAGCAATATCCGGTTCTCGCTGCAGCCGGTCGACGCGCCTCCGGACCCGGCGACACTAAATCGCCTGTTTGACCATATGCAGTCGGACGAATTGCTCCTATTCTCCACCGATTATCCGCACTGGCAATTCGATGGCGATGCCGTGCTGCCGGATGGAATGTCGGCCGAGCTTGTGCGCAGGATCATGATCGACAATCCGCACGCGACCTACCGCCGCCTGAAGGATGCCGTGACGCAGGAGATGACGCAATGAACATGCAGTTCGGCGCCGGCGCCGAGCAGGCCTTATCGGCTGGCGTCAAAACCGCGATCGCCGACTGCGACATCCACCCTGCGCGCAAGAGCCTGAAGGATCTCTACCCCTATATGGCCAGGCGCTGGCATGCGCATCTCGAAACCTACGGCAAGCATCCCTACCAGGGAATGATGGAAGGCCCGCCATACCCCAAGGCGCAGCCCAACGCCTCGCGCCGCGACGCCTATCCCCCGGACGGCGGCCCGCAGGGCTCGTCGCTGGCATTCATGCAGCAGCAGCACCTCGATCCCAACAACGTCGCGCTCGGCGTGTTGTGTCCGTTGCAGACCGGGCAGGGCATCCGCAACCACGATCTCAGCGCGGCACTTGCCACCGCCGTCAACGACTGGCAGATCGCGGAATGGACCGGCAAGGATGCACGCTTGAAAGGCTCCGTCGTGGTCGCCAACGAGGACGGGCCGGCGGCGGCCGCCGAAATTCGCAGGCGCGCGGGGGACAAGAATTTCGTGCAGGTGCTGCTGCTCAGCCGCAATGTCGAGCCGCTCGGGCAACGCCGCTATTGGCCGATCTATGAAGCCGCGGAAGAGGCCGGATTGCCGGTCGGCGTGCACGCCTTCGGCTTCGGCGGCAATCCGATCACCGCATCCGGCTGGCCCAGCTATTATATCGAGGAGATGGTCGGTCATTCGCAGTGCCAGCAGACCGCACTCGCCAGCATCGTGCTCGAGGGCGTGTTCGAGCGGCATCCGGGCCTGAAGATGGTCATGATCGAGGCCGGCTTCGGCTGGGCGCCGTCGCTGTCGTGGCGGCTGGACAAGGTCTGGCAAAAACTGCGCAGCGAGGTGCCGCACGTAAAACGCCCGCCCTCGGAAACCATCCGCGAGCACATCTGGTGGACCACCCAGCCGATGGAGGATCCGGAGCGGCGCGACCATCTGTTCGACGTGATCGACTGGATCGGCTGGGACAAACTGCTGTTCGCCACCGACTATCCGCACTGGGATTACGACGATCCGTCACGGGTGCTGCCGGCCGGCGTCGGCGACGCCAATCGCGAGGCGTTTTATCTCGGCAACGCGCAGAAGCTGTACGGCGTCACCTGATGACCCGACACGTCATTGCCCCGGTGGATGAATTACCGCCGGGCACGCGAAGATTTCTCACCATCGATCAGCGCCCGATCGCGGTGTTCAACATCAAGGGCGAGTTCTTCGGCCTGCTGAACCGCTGTCCGCACCAGGGTGCGGCGCTGTGCGAGGGGCCCCTGATCGGGCTCGCGCAATCCTCCGACCCCGGCGAGATTCAGTATACGCGGCTGGGCGAGATCATTCGCTGTCCGTGGCACGGCTGGGAATTCGATATCCGCACCGGGCAGTCGTATTGCGACCCGAAACGGTTTCGCGTGAAAGCCTATCCCGCTCATGTCGAATCCGGCGCCAGCGTGGTGAAGGGCCCTTACATCGCTGAGACAGTGGCGGTGTCGGTGGAGAATGACTACGTGGTGGTGGATTTGTGAGTTCGTCGTCTCCGTGAAGCGTTGCCGCATCTTGCGCGTCATCCCCGCGCAGGCAGGAATCCATCACCCCGGCGTTCAAGATTCGGTGAGGTGTTGCAACAAAGTCGCTTAGGCCTTCCGTATCATTGGCGGCACGGCGCGTAGGTCGGGGCCTGCACGGGGACGACATCAGATCTGCTGCCGCTCCTGCGCGTACCGCACCAACGCGACATACCGATAAATCCCGTGCACGAACTTGCCGTACGGCATGGTGAGAAACAGCGCGAACACGACGCCGAGATGCAGCGCCAGCAGCGGGCCCATCGCCGCAGTGTCGCGCAGCATCAGCAACGCCATGCCGGTCAGACTGGTCATGAACAGCATCGCGATGAAGGCGACGTCCATGCCGAGGCGCTGCTGGTCGACCAGCGCGGGATCGCGCGCGAACTTTTCCGCCAGCAGTCCCGCAGGCCCGATCAGCAGGCCGAGGCCCCCCAGCGTACCCAGCACCACCGGCAGGTCCCACCATGGATACGGCGCCTCGCGCGCAAGCAGGTAATGATACAGCGTCGCAATGCAGGTCGAGGCGAAGCAAAGGACAAAGCCGTAGAAGGCGAAATGATGATAAATCTTGCGGCGGTCGTTCGGCCGTTCGTCCTCGTTGACGCAGCCGACGCCGCCGCCGTCGAGATAGCGCAACTCGCCGGCATCCCGCATCGCCCGAAACAGCGCGCGCGGTCCGGCGCGCCCGCCGACGGGTTCGCCGATGTCGCGCCAGAAGGCGCGGACGCCCATCGCAAGCGCGACGATCGCATACAGGAACACCGCGCCGAACAGCACCGCCATCGCGTTATGCGGCATCAGTTCATAGAACGCGCCGGGGCCGGTATGGACGCCGAACAGAACCTGCCGGTCGTTGAAAGCGGCGAAGCCGAAGATGAACAGCGCGACGCTGAAGCTCGCGATGATACTGATGGCGAGCCCGTTGCGGGCGAAGGCGCCGGAGAAAAGCGCGGGCCAGGCATAGGCGGCGTAGGATTCGGCGCGGGCGATCGCCATCGCTTTCGGGACGTTGACGTTGAATTCATGCGGCGGCGAGAACTGGCAGTCGGGATAGCAGGCGCCGCAACCGTGGCAGAGATTGGCGAGGTAGTTCAGGTCGCCATCGGAAAACGAACGGCGCAGCTCCATCGCCGGAAAGACCGCGCACAGGCCCTCGCAATAGCGGCACGAATTGCACACCGTCATCAGGCGGTCGGCTTCCTCGAGAATTCTTGTTCCGTGCATGCTGCTGCTTCCCTCAGGGCTTTTTGGTCAGCCCCTTGCCTTCCAGCCAGGTCTGGATCAGCGCGGCCACCTCGGCATTGTTCTTGTCCATCATCATCATGTGCGAATTGCCGTTGATGCCGGCCTTGGGCAGGTCGACCACCTCGGCCGTGCCGCCGGCGGCGCGGATGCCGTCGGCAAAAGCGGCGCCGGTGGCGCGAATTTTCGGCCAGCGCGAATCCTGCTCGATAAAGTCGCCATAGACCAATAGCGACGGAATGCCTTTCAGTGCATCCACCCTGCCCGGATCGCCCACCCCCGCCGGTTCTACCGCGACCAGCGCCTTGACCTTGTCGGGTCGGGCTTGGGCCGCCTTGAAGCCGAACGCCCCCGCCTGGCTGTGAAACAGGATCACGCAGGGGCAGACGCGGTCGATCTCGGCGATATAGGCGGCCAGCGTCGCGTCGTCGTTGGTGGTCCAGCGCGGAACGCCCTGTTTGGTGAAGTTGTCGTAGCCCTCGTTTGGAAACTGGCTGCCCGGCATCAGCTTCCGTTTCGCCGGATCCGGATCCCAGCCCGGGCCGGTGCCGATGCGAAACCGTTCGAACGGATTGCTGGTGGTGAGAAACACCGGCTCGCTTTTGAAGATGTCGGGATATTGCGCCCACCCGGCACGGCCGCGCTCGACCGCGTCGGAATTGTAGACGCTCCAGCCGCGGCGCAGGAAATAGTTCAGCCAGCCTTCGCGCCCATCCGGCGTGGTCTCATAGGTGACGCCGGTAAGGCCGCCGCCATGCCACATCAAAAGCGGATAAGCGCCTTTCTCGTCGGCGGGCAGAAAATACTGCACATACATCTGCTCGACCTGGTAGGTGCCGTTGGGATCGATCTTGGCCGGCACGCCGCCTTGCGTGAAAACGACTTCCTTGACCGGCCTGCCAGAGATCTCGACCAGCCGGCCGCCGACATGGAACGAGCCCATGTCGCGCAACGCGATTGGTTCAGCCGCGAACGCCGGTGTTGCCAGTAACGAAAGGGAAACGATCGCACCGCGGATGCGTGACATGGTCATTCCTTCAGTTCTTTGCATGTTGCGCCGCTTCGCGTCCCGCCACCCGGCCGAACACGCTGCCGATGGTCATTCCGATCCCCGCCGCATAGCCTTTGCCCAGCACATTGCCGGCCATGATCTCGCCGGCGGCGAACATGTTCGATGACGGCTTGCCGTCCTTCATCAGCATCCGCGCCTGCCGGTTCACGCGGGTACCGAGATAGGTGAAGGTGATGCCGGGCCGCACCGGATAGGCAAAATACGGCGGCGTCTCGATTCTGCGCGCCCAGTGCGTCTTCGGCGGCATCAGGCCCTCGGTGCGGCAATCGTCCAATACGGTGTGATCGAAGGTGCCGGGCCGCACCGCGGCGTTGAAATCGGCGACGGTTTTTTCCAGCGCGTCTGGATCGAGATCGAATTTGCCGGCAAGCTCCGCCATGCTGCCGGCCTTGATCGGCGGGAACAGCGTCGGCATGAAGCTGTTGAGGACCGTTGAATCGAAGACGATGTAGGCGATCTGGTCGGGTTGCGCTGCGACCAGCCGGCCCCAGATCGCATAGCGTTTCGGCCAGATGTCTTCGCCCTCGTCGTAGAAGCGCTGCGCATGCTTGTTGACGACGATGCCGAACACCACCGAATCATGCCGCGTGATGATGCCGCCGTCGAATTTCGGCGCGCGGGCGTCGATGGCCACCGCGTGGCATTGCGTCGGATCGCCGACCTCCTGCACGCCCCGGGCCAGCAGAATTTTCAGGACCGAGCCGCGATTATAGGGCGTGCCGCGGATCAGGAAATTGTCGGCGGCGTCGCCCCAGTACTGCTTCAGCCATTCGATGTTGGCCTCGAAGCCTCCGGCGGCGGCGACCAGCGTCGAGGCGCGCACGCTGACGCGGCCGTCGCCCTGCTTCAGCGAAGCGGAGAGAAACATGCCGTCCTCGATTTCAAGATCGAGCACTTCGGCGTCGTAAAGGATGTCGATGCCGAGTTTTTCCGCGGTCAGATACAGGGCATTGAGCATCGCCCGGCCGCCGCCGAGAAAGAATGAATTGGTCCGCCCCAGGCTCAGCGTCCCGCCCAGCGAAGGCTGCCAGCGCACGCCCTGCTCGACGATCCACCCCAGGATGTCTTTCGACTCCCGGATCATGAAGCGTGCAAGTTCCTCGTCGGTCTGCCCGCCGGTGACGCGCAGCAGATCTTCCCAGAACTCCTGCTCGGTGTAGGGGCCGGTGAGGATGTCGGTCGCCGCGTCATGGGCGCAGCGCATGTTGCGGGTATGGCGGGTGTTGCCGCCGCGATAGAATTTCGGCGCGCCTTCCAGCACCAGCACCGACGCGCCCGACCTGCGCGCGCCGATCGCGGCGCACAGTGCGGCGTTGCCGCCGCCGATCACCAGCACGTCGAATTTTCGGGTGAGATCCGCCATGCGCCTTGTTAGCTGGTTTGCAGGAGAAGCAAAACCGCTGCGATCAGGCCGCGACCGCCTCGCGGGTTTCGATGATCCGGCCGCCCCGATAGATGACCAAGGTCGCAATGAGGCCGCTGGCCGCGGCCAACATCAGCCAGAATGCCGGCGAGGAACTGCTGCCGGTCTCCGAGATCAGCCACGTCGCCGCCAACGGGGTAAAGGTCCCGAACAAGGCGGCCGCGAGACTGAACGCCAGCGAGAAGCAGGTGGTACGCACATGGGCCGGGACAATCTCGGTCAGCGCCGCGACCATCGCGCCGTTGTAGACGCCGAAATAGAGCGAGAACACCAGTTCGACGATCAGCATCTTGGCGAAGGTCGGTTCGGCGACGAGCCACGACAGCATCGGATAGGCGGTGACCAGCGAAAGACCTGCGATCGTCAGCAGCACCGGCTTGCGCCCGATGCGGTCCGAGACCGCGCCGCCGACCGGAAGCCAGATGAAGTTGGTGACGGCGACGAAGAGAGTCACCAGCAGCGCCTCGCGCGTCGTCAGCTTGAGAACGTTCTTGCCGAAGGTCGGGGTGTAAACCGTGACGAAATAAAACGTCACGGTGGTCATCGCGACCATCATCATGCCCCAGAAGATGATCCGCCAGTTTACCGCCGCCGAGGCGAAAACCTCGGACGCGGTCGGATGCTTCTTCATCGCCAGAAATGCCGGAGTTTCCTCGAGCGTGCGGCGAAGCACGAAGATGAACGGAACGATGGCGCAGCCGATGAAGAACGGGATCCGCCACCCCCACGCCGCGATCGTCTCCGGCCCCATGCTTTCGCTGAGCGCGAAGCCGATGATCGCGGCCGCGAAGATCGCAACCTGCTGGCTGGCGGACTGGAACGAGGTGTAGAAACCTTTGTTGCCCGGCGTCGCGATTTCGAACAGGTATACCGACACGCCACCAAGCTCGACGCCCGCCGAGAACCCCTGCAGCAGCCGTCCGATCAGGACGAAGATCGGGGCGGCGATGCCGATGCTGGCATAGGTCGGGCACACCGCGATGAACACCGTGCCCATCGCCATGATCGCCAAGGTCACGATCAAGCCCTGGCGGCGGCCGATCCGGTCGATATAGGCGCCGAGCACGATGGCGCCGACCGGGCGCATCAGCGCGCCGAGCCAGAACGTGGTGAAGGTCAGCAGCAGCGCCGTCGTTTCATTGCCCGGGGGGAAGAACGCCTTGGAAATCGCGGTGGCATAAAAGCCGAACAGGAAGAAATCGAACTGTTCGAGGAAATTGCCGCTGGTCGAGCGCAGGATGGCGCCAAGGCGGGATTTGATCTGCGGAGTTTCCGATGCCACCACTGACGTCATGATCCAATCCTCCCGGCCCAAGCAGTTGCTCTGCTATGGCGCGACAATCTGCCACGCCTGCGGGGCGCCACCAAACGGAAAACGGGGCGGACAGGCGGAAAAAAGCGCCGCGGGAGTTTCAGGATCTGTTCTGGACAGAGGCGACCAGCCATTGCCGGAAGGCCGAAAGCTTCGGCGAGTCGGCGGCGCCTGCCGGAGAAACCAGATAGAACCCGGCGTCGGCCGGCAGCGTAATATCGAACGGCACCACGAGGCGGCCCTTGGCGATGTCGTCCTGCACGTAGGATGTCCGTCCGATCGCCACACCGATCCCGTCGATCGCGGCTTGCACCACCATCAGGATGAGGTCGAAAGTAACGCCGTGCTGCTTTGCGATGGTGGTCGGCAGGCCCGCGGCGGTGAGCCAGAGTCGCCAGTCGTCGTCATTGTTGGTGGAATGGAGCAGGACGTGGTGGGCAAGATCTTCCGGGCATCGCAATGGTTTGCTGCCGCTCAATAGCGCGGGGCTGCAGACCGGGAACAACTGGTCGGCCATCAGCCAATCCGCGCGCAGGCCCGGCCATTGGCCGCGGCCGTAGCGGATTGCCGCATCGACGTCGCCGCTGCCGAAGTCGACAAGGCTGGTCGACGTGGTGATGCGGACGTCGATGCCGGGATGCGCTTCCTGGAATGCGGAAAGTCTTGGCAACAGCCATTTCGCCGCCAGCGATGCCAGGGTGCTTATCGTCAGGACGTGGTCATTTTCCCGCCGCAGCAGCCGGTCGGTGGCGAGCCGAAGGTCGTTGAACGCCGCGCGTATGCCCGGCAGGTACTCCTTGGCCTGCTTTGTCAGCGTCAATGCGCGGTTCTGCCGGACAAACAACCGAATCCCGAGTTCCTGCTCCAACCGCTTGATCTGATGGCTGATCGCGGTCTGGGTAACGTTCAGTTCGGTCGCAGCATGAGTGAAACTGAGGTGCCGGGCTGCGGCCTCGAAGGCGCGCAATCCATTGAGCGAGGGCAATCTGGCGGTCATGTGAGCATCAATACATGAGTTTATCTCATGTGCCGAAGGACAAAGTGTCGTTTGTGGAACCAGCTGTCAAGGCTGATATTGCCGCCGGCATTTAACCTTAGGAGGCGACCATGTCGACCTGTACGCATGAATTGATGACTAATCATCATGGTTCCGGACTTTGGGCCCAGATCACCGAAACGCTTCATATCTGGCGCGACCGCCGGCATCAGCGCCGCGAATTGACCCACTGGACCGAGCGCGACCTGCATGACGTCGGGCTGTCCTGGAGCGACGTGGTGTACGAGGCCGAAAAGCCGTTCTGGCGGGCGTAGGCAGCCAAGGCCGACGTCGCTCCCGAAGAAGGACGCCGGCCATTTCTTTCAGTCTTACGGGAGCGCGCCATGATTGCTCTTGGACTCGACGACCTGAAGCAAACTTCCGACGTGCTGCTGTCGCGTGGCGGCAAAGCCTTTACGGTCCGCTTCGTCGAACCGCGCGACGGTGCGGCGCTGCAGGCCTATGTCCGGTCGCTGTCGGTGCGCTCCCGCTATAACCGGTTCCTCGGCGCGATCAGTGAACTGCCGCCAGCCGAACTCGATCATTTCACCCATGTTGGCGAGGGCGACCGCTTCAGCGTAATCGCGATGATGCGACCCGACGGCGTCGATACCATCATCGGCGAGGCCCGCTATGCGTTCAATCCGGTTTCGGGAAGCTTCGAGTTGGGTCTGTCGGTCGACGACCGCTATCAGGGCCAGGGCATCGGCGCGGCGCTGTTGTCCAATCTGGAATGCCGGGCCGCAGCCTTCGGCGCCGGCCATATCTTCGGCGATACGCTGCGCTCCAACGACGCCATGATCGGCGTCGCCCGAAAGGCGGGATACTCCTTCGTGCCGACGCCCGGCGATTGGAAACTGGTGCGCTTCGAAAAACATATCGATGTGGCGCCGAAGGATATTCCGTGCGGCGGTTGGCGCCGCGCGGCGCAGCAGGCTGCGCAGCACGCTACGGTTTGATTGCCAGACCAAGCAAGTGGTCATGCCTGTCCCGGATCCACGTCTTCTTTTCGCGCGGCGGCGAAGACGTCGATGGCCGGGACGAGCCTTACCGGATTCACATATCTCGGCCGTCATTGCCGGGCTTGACCCGGCTGGCTTCACACATCTCGTCCTACGCGGGCTTGACCCGCGTATCCATCGCTCTTCGAAAAAGACTTTTGCGAAGCAGGATGGATTGCCGGGTCAAGCAATGACGATGAGATGTGTGCACCCTTTAGGGACGAGCCCGGCCATGATGGGACACGGACTAGTTTCCTTTAAATACCGGCCTGCGCTTCTCGATGAAGGCCTGCACCGCCTCCTTGTGATCTGCGGTCATGGTGGTGCGGACCAGGCGCTCGGCTTCGTGGTCGCGCGCGGTGGAAAAATCGAATAGCAGGGCTTCGTCGAGGTTGTCCTTCATGTAGCGCAACGCGATGGTCGGACCTTCAGCCATCGATTTTGCCAGCGCAAACGCTTCGTCCTGAAGGTTGGAATCGGGCACCACGCGATTGACCAGGCCGATCGCCTCGCAACGCCGGGCGTCGACTTTCTCCGCGGTGAACATCAACTCGCGCGCCCGCGAAGTGCCGACCAGCCGCGTCAGCAGCCAGGCGATGCCGTAATCGCCGCTCAAGCCGACACGCAGGTAGCCGGTGGAGATAAACGCCGATTCCGCGCCGACGCGGATATCGCAGGCCATGGCGATGGCAAGGCCGGCGCCGACGGCGGCGCCGGGAAGTGCCGCAATGGTCGGCTTGCGCACCGATACCAGCGCGCCGGTCAGGAGGCGCTGGCGCTCCTGCAGGTCAGCGACCTTTTCGTCATGGGACATTGCGAGCCGCTTCGGGTCGCGGTGCGCGCCCATGCCCTTGACGTCGCCGCCCGAACAGAACGCGGTGCCGGCGCCGGTGATCAACAGCGCGCCGACCTCAGGATTTTCACCGCACGTTTTGATCATGGTGCGCAGCGCCGGCGTCAGTCGGTCCGACAGCGCGTTGCGGGCCTTGGGCCGGTTGAGCGTGATCACCGCGACGCGGTCGCGGATCGCGCAAAGCAGTTCGTCGGTACCGGTGTCGATTCTGGTCTCGGCGGTCATGTAAAAAACTCTCCAGCTTTTTGTGTCGTCGTTGCGCGGAGCGCTTGCGACGAAGCAATCCGGCCTGTGCTCCGCTCTCCGGACCGCTTCGCGTCGTTCGCAATGACGATTCAGAATTTCTCCACCCACGGCCGCAGTTCCAGCTCCCAGCTCCAGGCGCTGCGCGGCTGCTGCAGCACGTTCCAGTAGCTCAGCGCAATCGCGTCGGGATCGAGCATCGAATCCGGCCGGTCCGCCGCTTCCGCGCGCGCCGCGCTGCGGATGCTGCCGTCGATCACGAAATGAGCGACGTGAATGCCCAAAGGCGACAATTCCCGCGCCATGCTCTGGGCCAGCCCACGCAGCGCGAACTTGCCCATCGCGAACGGCGCGGATTGCGGATAGCCCTTGACGCTGGCGGAGGCGCCGGTGAACAGGATCGCGCCGTGCCTGCCGGGCAGCATGCGGCGCACCGCCTGCTGCGCCACCAGGAAGCCGCCGAACGCGCTGACGGCGATGGCCTGCGCTACGTCGGCGGGGACCAGGTCGACGAACGCGCCGCGCGCCCGGGCGCTGGCATTGTAGACCACCAAATCCGGCGCCGCGATCTCGCGTTCGACCGACCCGAACAGCCGTTCGACCTCGTCCGCGTCGGCGGCATTGCAGGCGAAAGCGCGCGCGCCGGTTTCGGAGCACAGCGCGCTAAGCTTTTCGATCCGGCGCGCGGCCAGTGCGACGCGAAGCCCTTCCCTGGCGAACAAACGCGCCAGCGACGCGCTTACGCCTTCGCCGGCGCCGACGATCAGCGCGGTCTGGTAGTTCGCAACGTCCATGAGGATTTTTTCTCCATTAAATCGACGGTCAGCCGCGCAGCCCGGCAAGGCATCCGGCGGTCTCCAGCACCGGGTCGAGCGCCGTCTTGTCCGGCGCGGCGGCGTATCTGGCGCGCAGCATGGCGAGCGACCGCGCATGATATTTCTGCGGCTTTTGGGTCCAGACGTGATCGCCGAGCGTAACGCTGAATTCCTCCCGTCCGTCGCCGACCGCATGTTCATTGGCCGATGTCCAGGGCATGAACAGGCGGCCGACCTGCTGCGTCAGGATCGGCATCAGCGTCGGCTGCAGCATCGCCCATGACTCGAACCGGCCTTCGGCCCTCGGCCACAGCATGCGATGCACCCAGTCCAGCACATACGGCGCGCCGCCGCCGATCAGCGCGCCCGCGGTCGGATCGGTCCACATCTCGTAGATCTGCCCCCACAGCCCGAAATCGCCGAACGCGGGACGGCCGCCGAACAGATAGGGCCGTCCGGCCAGATGCTGATCGAGCAGGCCCAGCAACTCGAGGAAACCAGCCTCGATCTGCGGCGCGTTGGCGGCGTTGGAGCCGACGAACCAGACCCGGTCCACCATGCGCTGGCGCACTTTCGCCGTGAAAGCCGCATGGTTCTCTTCATCGGCGGCCGGGCCGCGCATGCGCGCCAGACGCCCGGCCGAACTGATCTGATCGACCTCGCGCGCCCAGCGGTAGTGAAACATCCATTTGTTGCCCCACTCGTCGCCGAATTCCTCGACCAGCGCCGAGATGAAGCCGGCGACGGGATCTTCAGGATGAATCGACGGTTCTGGATGGAGTTTCTCGACGGCGTCGATGATCGGCGTCGAATCCTGGATGCCGGCGCCTTGCGGCGTCACCACCAGCGGAATAATCGGAATCTTGGCATGCTTCTCGAATTCCGCCTGGCTCGCCGCGTTGCGCAGGACCCATTGATGCGGAATGCCCTTGTAGCGGAAATAAGAGCGCACCTTGACCGAATAGGGCGACATCTCGGCCCCGATGATGCGATAGACATCCGTCATTGGTGATCCTCCGCTTGATTTTTGACGGCCTTTATCGCCCGCTCTATCTGTAGCATGATCTACAGCATTCAATGCGGCCTGTCGAAGACGCCGCGTCCCGGGGTGAACGAGCGAGAGCCGCCGATGCACGCACTGAACCAGCATGCCGATATCGCGGCGGCAGCCGATCGACCCGGGCCGATCGCGCCGGATACGTCCGGCATGAATTTCTACCGCGCCGATCCGGCGCTGGCCGATCTGCTGCGCATCCATCTGTCCGACCGGCTGTTTCGCCACATCGAGCCGCATCTCGACCGGCTCGGCGGCCTCGCCGGCGGTGATCTCGACGAATGCGCGCGGCTGGCCGATCGTCATGGGCCGGTGCTGCATCAGCGCGACCGTTTTGGGCGCGATGCGCAATGGATCGAATATCATCCGGCCTACCGCGAACTGGAGCGCGCCGCGTTCGGCGAGTTCGGCATTCACGCGCTGTCGCTGCGCAAAGGCGTCATGGGCTGGCCGCACACCTATCCGGTGGTGGCGAAACACGCCTTCACGTTTCTGTTCAATCAGGCCGAATTCGGCTTGGGCTGTCCGATCAATGTCACCGACGGCTGCGCGAAACTGCTGTCGAAGTTCGGCGACGCTGCGCTGAAACAAAAGTACCTCGACGGCCTGACCCAGACCGATATGGCCAAGCTGACCCAGGGCGGCCAGTTCATGACCGAGAAGGAAGGCGGCTCCGACGTCGGCAAGCTGACGACGACCGCCGTGCGGGAAGGCGATCACTGGCGGCTGTCGGGCGAGAAGTGGTTCTGCTCCAATGCCGATGCGGAGATCGTCATGCTGCTGGCCCGGCCCCAAGGCGCCGAAGGCGGCACCCGCGGCGTCGGCCTGTTCCTGATGCCGCGCCGGCTTGATGACGGCTCGCCCAACCATTACCGGATCGTGCGGCTGAAGGACAAGCTCGGCACCCGCTCGATGGCCTCGGGCGAAATCAAGCTGGAAGGCGCGATTGCGTATGCCGTGGGGCGGCTCGACCGCGGTTTTGTGCAGATGACGGAGATGGTGAATTCCTCGCGGCTGTCCAACGGCGTGAAATCCACGGCGCTGATGCGGCGCGCGCATCATGACGCGATGACGGTGGCGCGCGGCCGGGTGGTCTTCGGGCAGCGCATCATCGATCTGCCGTTGGCGCGGCGGCAATTGATGAAGATCATGCTGGCGACCGAGCAGGCGCTGTCGATGAGTTTTATCACCGCCGATGCGCTGGATCGCGCCGAGGCCGGCAGCCAGGAAGCCGCGGCGCTGCTGCGTATATTGACGCCGACCCTGAAATTCCGCGCCACCCGCGACGCGCGCAAGGTGTGCGGCGACGCGCTGGAGATGCGCGGCGGCATCGGCTACATCGAGGAATTCGCGCCCGCGCGGCTGCTGCGCGACGCGCATCTGGGATCGATCTGGGAGGGGACCTCCAATATCGTCGCCCTCGATGCGCTAAAGCGCGCGGTCGGGCGCCACGGCGCCGACGCGGCGCTGGCCGCGGATTTGCACGCCCGCCTCGACGACAGCGCCGAGGTGCCGGCGGCATGGCGCGACCGGTTGCGGGATCTCACCGGCCGCGCCGTCGGCTTCGCCCGCGACGTGGCCGGACGAACCGACAACGAAGCCGAGGCGCGCCGCGCCACCAGCCTGCTGTATCATGTCGCAAGCGCGGTTGCGCTGGCGTGGGAAGGCGGACGCATTCATCGGATGCGCGGCGATGCCCGCCGGCTGCTGCTGTCTCGCCTCGTGATCGATCACCGCGTGGCGGTGGGCGATCCGTTCCGGCTCACGGAAAATGCGACGCAGCGGGCGATATCGGGCCATTTGCTCGGCGACCGTGACGTCGGCATGGCCGAGGTTGGCGAACTGCTTTCGGCCGTGTAGCGCGCGACCGTCATTCCCCCGGTCATGCACGGGCTTGACCCGCGTATGACGCGATGTATGCATCCAGTAGGATCAAGCCCGGCAATGAAGGGTTGTCACCTCGACACATGCGCCGATACCGCGAGCCAGCGGCCGTTCTGCCTCGCCCAGCAATCGGTGTAACGGCCCGCCGCCGGCTTGCCGTCCGGTGTGATGTAGCTGGTGGCGGCATGAATGATCGCGAAGTTACCCATCACGCGAATCCTGACATCGTGCGCTTCAAGGTCCCTGATCGCGACCGGTACCGCCGTCTGCTTCAGGAAACCCGCGCGATCGACCAGCGATTTGTCGGGATTGGAGCAGTAGAAATCGTCGGCCAGAATTTCGTCGAAACGTTTTACGTCCGAGGTCTGAACGGAATTGACATAGTCGCGGTTCAGACTGGTCAACTCGGCGAGGTCATCTGTCATTTTCCAATCCTCCATGCCTAATCGTTGAACATCGGCGGCGGAACAAACCCGCCGAATTCGCGCTCGATCAGCTCGGCCAGCTTCAAGGGCGTGCGGTCCTCCAGCCAGGGACCGACGATCTGCACGCCAAGCGGCAAGCCCTGTGGCGACAGGCCGAGCGGAATCGCGGTTGCCGGCAGACCGGGCAGGGTGGCGATGCCGGGCCATGCCAGTTGATCGGGATAGGAGTGGTGCTTGCCGTCGATGTCGATGCGGCGCATTTCCTGCTCCGGCGAGTGATCGTGCGGATAGGCCGGCGTCGGCATGATCGGGCAGATCACCGCATCGAACGTCCTGAACAGTTCATGCCACTGCGCGCGCAGCCGTGCGCGGGCGCCGTCGTCCAGCACCCAGGCGCGGTGACTGAGGGTGATGCCGCGCAGGCGTTCGGCGGCGAGGCTGACATCCTCTGGCTTCAGATGCGTCGCGGCGTCCTGCACCCGCGCGATCACCTCCGGCGGGAAGAATGCGCCGAGGAACGACATCAGCATTCGCATATAAAGCCGCGAGGATGCAGCGAAGTCGGGCAGCAGCGGGCTTTGCCGCGCGACGTTCACGCCGGCCTTGCCAAGGTTGCCGGCCAGTTCCTCGATCGCGCCGCGAACCTCGCTGCTGGTCGGCAGCACCGGATCGCTGTCGACCAGCAGCACGCGAAAATTCTTCAGTTCGCCATGGCGCGGCGGCGGCAGCGCGAGCTTGTAGGCCTTGCCGGCGTCGATCGGATCGGGTCCGGCGATGACGTCGAGCAGCAGCGACAGGTCGGCGGCGCTGCGCGCCATTGGCCCGATCACGGCGAGGTCGCGGTCCAACGGCAGCGGCGGGAACGGCGGCGGCGTATGGCCGCGCGACGGTACCAGCGCGAAGGTCGGCTTGTGGGCATAGACGCCGCAATGAAACGCCGGCACGCGCAACGAGCCGCCGATGTCGGAGCCGAGCGACAGCGGGCCGTAGCCCGCCGCAAGCGCCGCCGCCGATCCGCCGGACGATCCGCCGGGGGTACGGCCGAGATCGAACGGGTTGTTGGTGGCGCCGTAAATCTCGTTGTAGCTCTGCCAGTCGCCGAGGCCGAGCGGCACGTTGGTCTTGCCGAGGATCACGCCGCCCGCCGCCTTTACCCGCGAAATCGACAGCGCATCCTCGGGCGGCCTGAAATCCTTCTGCGCCGGAAATCCCCAGGTCGTCGGCAGGCCTGCGATGTTATAGGATTCCTTTACGGTGATCGGCAGGCCCAGCAGCGGACCGGTTTCGCCCTTCGCCAGCGCGGCGTCGGCGGCGCGGGCGGCGTCCAGGCCGCGCGCGAAATCCCTGACGCAGATGGCATTGATTTTTGCGTCGTGCCGCTCGATGCGGTCGATGGCGTCCTGCGCCAGTTCCAGCGCGGAAACCTTTTTCGCGGCTAGCGCCGACGCACATTCGACGGCGCTCGTGAAGCTCCATTGCGATCTGGCCAAGGCGCGCTCCCGTGTTGTTTGGCAGGCCGGATGATGCTCAGTTCCGCAGTGCGTCGCAAGAGCATGAAGCGGCGCGCCGGACCACTATTGGCGGCCAACCGGTTCGGCGTATATCCTTTCGAATCCATAAGACAAAAACGCCGCCGGGGGAAACCACCATGAAATGCGGATATTTTGCAAGCGCGGGTATTGCATGTGCGATCGGTATCGGCATCGCCTCCGCCACGGCGGCCGAAATCCGGCTGGCCGAACAATTCTCGATGGGCTACCTGCAATTCAACGTCATGAAGCGGGACAAGCTCATCGAAAAATATGCCGCGCAGCGCGGGCTGAAGGATTTCAAGGTTTCGTGGCAGCGCTTCAACGGGCCGGCGGCGATGAACGAAGCGCTGCTGTCCGGTTCCACCGACGTCGTGACCGGCGGCGTACCCGGCCTGATCACGCTGTGGGACAAGACCCAGGGTACCTCGTTCGAGGTCAGGGGCATCTGCGCGCTGAGTTCGCAGCCGTTCCTGCTCAACACCTCCAATCCGGCGATCAAGTCGATCAGGGACTTTTCCGAGCGCGACCGCATCGCCGTTCCTGCCATCAAGGTATCGGTCCAGGCCGTCGTGCTGCAGATGGCGGTGGCGGCGGCGTTCGGCGAAGAGAACTACGCAAAACTGGATTCGCTGACGGTGTCGATGTCGCCGCCCGACGCCACCATCGCGCTGCTCACCGGCTCGGGCAACATCACCACGGTATTCAGCGTGCCGCCGTTCCAGCTTCAGCAGCTGGAACAACAGAACATTCACACCGTGTTGTCGTCGTTCGAGGTGCTGGGGCCGCATACATTCACCGTGGCCTGGACCTCGGCGCGGTTTCGCAAGGACAACGCCGAACTCTACGCGGCATTTCTTGACGCCATGAAGGAAGCAACGGCAATCGTGTCGTCCGATCCGAGACGGACCGCGCAGACCTGGATCAACGACACCAGCTCAAAACTTCCGGTCGAGACGGTGATGAAAGTGCTGACCGGGCCCGGCGTGGAATGGACCATGACGCCGTCGGCAACAATGAAATTCGCGAAATTCATGCGCAAGGTCGGCAGCATCAGGCACGACCCGGCGTCGTGGCAGGACATGTTCTTTCCGGAAATCGGCGATCTGAAAGGAAGCTAGAGTCGTTGTGAGGAAAGTTCGTCATGCCCGGGCTTGTCCCGGCCATGACGGATCTAACGCGCGGCCTGCCGCAAAAATTCCAGCAGTAGCCGGCTCACCTGCTTCGGCTGCTCCTGCTGCACCCAATGCCCCGCGCCGTCGACCAGATGGCAGCCGAGCATGCGCGTGCAGACGGTAGTCTGCATCGACTCGAACACACCGGGACGCTGATAGGTGCCCCAATCCTGCTTGCCGGAAATGAAGCACGACGGCGCGTCGATGGTCCGGCCGGAAAATGTCTGAAGTTCCGGGACGAACGCGCCGGAGGTGCCGCAGCGGTACCATTGCAGCCCGCCCTGGAATCCGGTGCGGGTGTATTCGGCGCTGTAAAAGCCAAGTTCGTTGTCGGGCAGCCATTGGTTGGCGGCGATTTGCGAAGGCGACGGCATCTCCTCCGCCACCGTTTCCGCCATGCCTTTGGCGAGGTCCATCGTGTAATAGGTCGGCAGTTTCGCCAGTTCGCTCGCGGTCCATTCCTTGAGCGGACCGGGATGGTTGTCCTTCCAGTCCGCGCTCTTGTGATGGTAATAGGCGCGCAGAAAGTCGTGCACGCCCTGGCGCGCGTGATGCATGTTGGCGTTCGCGTCGCGCGTCGAATAATACCATTGATAATGCTTGCGCGGCCGCGGCAACGCCGCCAGCTCACGATGCACGGGATCGTCGCGCTTCGGCTTTGGCGGGCCATCCGCCGTGTCGAATGGAAGCGGCGGCGGACCCGCAAACGGCGCGCTCATCAGCACGACCGACCGGAACACGTCGGGACGTACCAGCGCGCACCATGCGGCGATCGATGAGCCGGCATCATGGCCGACCACCGCATCGACCGCGCGATAGCCGAACGCCGACACCAGCCCGAGCGCGTCGCGCACCATATTGAGCAGCCGGAACGAATTCAGGTCGCCGTCATAGTCGGCGTCCCAGCCGGTGGTGCGGCCATAGCCGCGCTGGTCCGGCGCGATCACGTGATATCCCGCCGCGGCCAGTGTCGGCATCACCTTGCGCCAGGAGTAAGCCAGTTCGGGAAAGCCGTGCAGCAGCAGGATGCAGGGCCGGCCTTTGGTTTCAAAGCCGGCTTCCAGCACATGCATGGTGAGGCCGTTGATGTCCTCGACGAAGCGCGAGCGGATGCCCGGCGGCAGCGGAATGGCGGGAAAGGGAACGTTCATGCGCGATATTTACCCCGTCATTGCCGGGCTTGACCCTACCGGATTCACATATCTCGTCATACGCGGGCCAAGCCGGGACGATAGCGCAGTTTACCCCGCCTGCTTCGGCCAATACCGGTCGCGCAGGTGCCGCTTCACCAGCTTGCCGGTCGGCGTACGCGGCAGTTCGGCCTCGAAATCGATGCTCTTCGGGCATTTGATCGGCGACAGATGCTTGCGGCAAAACAGCATCAGCTCGGCCTCCAGCTCCTTGCCGGCGCGCGCCATGTCGTGCGGCTGCACCACGGCTTTGACCTCTTCGCCCATTTCCTCGTTGGGTACGCCGAACACCGCGACGTCGGCGATATCGGGATGCGTGATCAGCACGTCCTCGGTTTCCTGCGGATAGATGTTCACGCCGCCGGAAATGATCATGTAGGACTTGCGGTCGGTCAGGTAGAGAAAGCCCTCCTCGTCGAGATAGCCCACATCGCCCAGCGTCGACCAGCCTTTTGCATTGAATGCGCGCGCGGTCTTTTCCGGATCGTTGTGATAGGAAAACACCGGCGCGTCGGCGAAATACACCGTGCCGATCTTTCCTGCGGGAAGCTCCTCATCGTTCTCGCCGAGGATTTTCACCTTGCCGACCACGGCGCGGCCGACGGTGCCGCGGTGATCGAGCCATTGCTGCGAGGTCGACACCGTGACGCCGTTGCCTTCGGAACCCGCATAATATTCGATCAGTTTCGGCCCCCACCACGCGATCATTTTTGCTTTGACATCGACCGGGCAGGGCGCTGCGGCGTGGATCGCGCCCTTCAGCGAGGAGATGTCATAGCGCAGGCGTACTTCCTCCGGCAGCTTCAGCATGCGCACGAACATGGTCGGCACCAGTTGCGACTGCGTGACCCTGTGCTTCTCCACCAGCTTCAGGAACTGCTCGGCATCAAAGGATTCCATGATGATCGAGGTGCCGCCGAGCGTGATCGCCATCATGTTGAACCGCAGGGGAGCGGCGTGATACAGCGGCGCCGGCGACAGATAGATGCTATCGGATGACATGCCGCACATGTCGGCGCACAGCAGCTTCAGGAACGGATTGGGCAGGTCGATCGGGTTGTTCTCGTTGGCGCGCTTGATGCCCTTGGGCCGGCCGGTGGTGCCCGACGAATACAGCATGTCATAGCCGGCGACCTCGTCCGGTATCGGCGTGGCCGGCTGCGCGAGGGCTTCCCTGTCCCAGGAGCGGAAGCCGGGCAGCGGCTCGTCGAGCATGAAGAACAAGGGCGCGCCCGGCGCTTCGCTGACCAGACCCTTGATCGCATCGGCGCATTTCGGCGAGGTGATGACGACCTTGGCGCCGCAGTCCTTGACGATGTAGGCGATCTCGTCCTGTGTGAGGTAGCGGCTGATCGCGGTGTAATACAGCCCCGCGCGTTGCGCCGCCCAGCAGATCTCCATGAACGCCAGCCGGTTCTCGATCAGGAATGCAATGTGATCGCCGGCGTTCAACCCCAGCGAACGAAACAGCTGCGCGCCCTGGTTCGAAAGCTCGTCGAGCTCGCGATAGGTGATCGCCTTGCCGCTGCCCGCCATCTGATAGGCGATCTTGTCCGGCTGCGTGCGCGCGTGCGCCGAGGGGTGGGTCATGAAATCCCGAAATCTTGCGTCGTCCCCGCCTTCGCGGGGACAACACCGGCGTTTATGTGATCCTACAGCCGCTCCACGATGGTCACATTGGCCATGCCGCCGCCCTCGCACATGGTCTGCAGGCCGTAGCGCTTGTTGGTCTGCTTCAGCGCATGCACCAGCGTGGTCATCAGCTTGGTGCCGGAGCCGCCCAGGGGATGGCCGAGCGCGATGGCGCCGCCGTTGACGTTGAGCCGCGCCGGGTCGGCGCCGGTGGTCTTCAGCCATGCGGTCGGCACCGAGGCGAAGGCCTCGTTGACCTCGAACAGGTCGATGTCATCGACCGACATGCCGGCCTTTTGCAGCGCGCGCTGCGTCGCCGGCAGCGGCGCTTCCAGCATGATCACGGGGTCGCCGCCCATCATGGTCATATGATGGATTCGCGCCATCGGCTTGACGCCGAGCGACTTCAGGCCCTTTTCGTTGACCACCATGACGCCGGAGGCGCCGTCGCAGATCTGGCTGGCGCTGGCGGCGGTGAGCTTGCCGCCGTTCTCGTTGATCAGTTTGACGCCTTTGATGCCCGCCAGCGTCGCGTCGAAGCGAATGCCCTCATCGATGTGGTGGGTGTCGGTCGATCCATCGGCGCGGGTGATTGTCAGCGGAACGATTTCGTCCTTGAACTTGCCGGCCTGGGTCGCGGCGATCGCGCGCTGATGGCTGTTGTAGGAATATTCGTCGAGTTCGTCCTTGGACAGGCCGTATTTCTCGGCCATCATCTCCGCGCCGGTGAACTGGCTGAACACGATGTTCGGATAGCGCTGTTCGAGTTTCGGACTCTTGTAGTGGCCAAAACCGTTCTTGGCCGGCAGCGACGAAGCAAGTCCCATCGGCACCCGCGTCATGCCCTCGACGCCGGCGGCGATCACCACGTCCATGGCCCCCGACATCACCGCTTGCGCGGCGAAATGCAGCGCCTGCTGCGATGAGCCGCACTGCCGGTCGATCGAGGTGCCCGGCACGCTTTCCGGCAATTTCGATGCCATCACCGCGTTGCGCGCGACGTTGTTGGACTGTTCGCCGGCCTGCATCACGCAGCCCATGATGACATCTTCGATCTGCGCAGGGTCCGCGCCCGAGCGCTCGACCAATGCATCCAGCACGGAAGCGGCGAGGTCGACCGGATGCCAGCTGGCAAGACGCCCTCCCTTGCGGCCGCCCGCGGTGCGCGCGGCGGCGACGATATAGGCCTCGGCCATGTTGATTCCCTCCTGGCGAAAAGATTTGCGACGGATTAAAGGAAGCCGCCGCGACCGAGTCAATCGACAATTATTGCTTGAGCGCAGTGGCCTCCTCGGCTTAGCTGTTTTCGGTGCAATGACGTCCTCGTACCGGCAAAAAAAGTGAACGCCGCGACAAGATCAGGGTAGGAGACCACAGCTATGCAGTTGAAAGACGTCTCGGTTCTCATCACCGGCGGCGGCTCCGGGCTCGGCGCCGCGACCGCGCGCGCCATGGCTGCCAAGGGCGCGAAAATCGCGGTGCTCGACCAGAGCAAGGAGAACGCCGAAAAGGTCGCGGCCGAGGTCAAGGGCGTGGCGCTGGTCGGCGACGTCACCAGCGAAGACGACGTCAAGGCGGCGATCGCCAAGGGTGAAGCCGCCAACGGTACCGCGCGCATCCTGGTGAATTGCGCCGGCATCGGCGGCTCGGCGCGCATCGTCGGCAAGCAGGGCGTCTATCCGCTCGACAAGTTCACCCGCGTCGTCATGGTCAACCTGGTCGGTACCTTCAACGTGCTGCGGCTGTTCACGGAAGCGTTGCTGAAGGAGCCGCCGGTCGGCGAGGAGCGCGGCGTCATCATCAATACCGCCAGCGTCGCGGCCTATGAGGGCCAGATCGGACAGGTCGCCTATTCGGCCTCCAAGGGCGGCGTGGTCGGCATGACGATTCCGGTGGCGCGCGACCTCGCGCAGCATCTCATCCGCGTCAACACCATCGCGCCCGGCCTGTTTCTTACCCCGCTGCTGATGGGATTGAACGAAGAGGCGCGCAAGAGCCTCGGCGCGCAGGTGCCGCATCCGGCGCGGCTCGGAGACGCTTCCGAATACGGCTCGCTCGCGGTTCACATCGTGGAAAATCCGATGATCAACGGCGAAACCATCCGCCTCGACGGTGCGATACGGATGGCGCCAAGGTAGTTCTCGCTCGTCGTCCCCGCGCAGGCGGGCCTATAACCCCCCGGCGTTTCCCGCTGCAAAAAGACTTCGCCACAATGCCGCAACGAGGCGATACGGCGTATGGTCCCCGCCTTCACGGGGACGACGAATTAAAGATTTCACTCACAACCCGGGTAACACGTCATGAATTTCGATTTCTCCGACGACCAGAAGCAACTGCGCGACGAGGCGCGGAAATATCTTGCTGAAAAGTCCTCATCCAAGGCAGTGCGCGCCGTGCTCGACGGCAACGCGGCCTATGACCGGGAATTGTGGAAGGGCCTGGCCGAAATGGGTTTCCTCGGCGTCGCGATTCCGGAAAATTACGGCGGCGCGGGCGCGGGCCATCTCGAACTGTGCGTGATCGCCGAGGAAATCGGCCGCGCGCTGGCGCCGGTGCCGTTCTCGTCCACGGTTTATCTCGCCGCCGAAGCGCTGATGCTGGCGGGCAGCGAGGCGCAGAAGCAGAAGTGGCTGCCGAAAATCGCCGCCGGCGACGCCATCGGCACGCTGGCGCTGTTCGAAGGCAGGGGAAATCCGTCGCCGCAAGCCATCAAGCTGACGGCGTCCGGCGGCTTGCTCAACGGCGTCAAGAAGCCGGTGCCCGATGGCGCCATCGCCGACTTCGCCATCGTCGCCGCGCGCACCGGATCGAGCGGACGCGAGACCGACATCTCGCTGTTCATCGTCGATATGAAAGCCGGCGGCGTCGAAGCAAAAGCCCTGACCAATGTCGATCCGTCGCGCGGGCAGGCCGAGATCAGCTTCAAGGACTGCAAGGCCGAGACGCTCGGTCCGGCCAATGAAGGCTGGAGCATCGTTGCCCGCGTGCTCGACCGCGCCGCGGTGCTGACGGCGTTCGAGCAGGTCGGCGGGGCCGACCGCGCGCTGGAGATGGGCCGCGACTATGCGCTGGACCGCATCGCCTTTGGTCGTCCGATCGGTTCGTTCCAGGCCGTAAAGCACATGCTGGCCGATATGTATGTGTCGGCGACGCTGGCGCGCTCGAACTGCTATTACGGCGCGTGGGCGCTCTCGACCAATGCATCCGAATTGCCGGAAGCCGCCGCCTCGGCGCGGATCAGCGCCACGCAGGCGTTCCAGCACTGCGCCAAGAACAACATCCAGGTTCACGGCGGCATGGGTTTTACCTGGGAGTTCGACTGCCACATGTACTATCGCCGCGCCAACGCGCTGGCGCTCGGATTAGGCAGCCTGTCGTACTGGGAAGACGCGCTGATCGACCGCATGCGCAAGAGAAACGCGGCGTAGAGGTCATGGGTGGCGGCGACAAACGACGGCGGTGAGGGGAGAAGGATTTTACGAATGAATTTCGACGACACCCCGCAGGAAGCCGCGTTTCGCGCCGAGGCAAAAGCCTGGATCGCGGCCAACGCGCCGAAGCAATATGAGAACGAGCTGAAAAAAGCGTCGCTCGGCCGCGCCGAGCTCAAGGGCGCGAATATCCTTCAGGTCGCCAAAGCCTGGCAAAAGAAAAAGGCCGACGCCGGCTGGGCGTGCCTGCACTGGCCGCAGGAATATGGCGGCCGGGGCGCCACGCCGATCGAGCGGGTGATCTGGCAGCAGGAAGAGGGCGCGTTCGGCAAGCTCAGCGCGATGTTCATCATCGGCCATGGCATGTGCGGCCCGACCATGATGGCGTTCGCCGGCGAAGAGCAGAAGCGCAAATACCTGCCGCCGCTGGCGTCCGGCGAAAAAGTCTGGTGCCAGCTGTTCTCCGAGCCCGCCGGCGGGTCGGACGTGGCGGGCCTGCGCACCCGCGCCGAGAAGAACGGCGACGACTGGGTGATCAACGGCCAGAAAATCTGGACCTCCGGTGCGCATTATTCCGATTACGGCATCCTGCTCACGCGCACCGATCCGAATGTGGCCAAGCACAAGGGCCTCACCATGTTCTTCCTCGACATGAAGAGTCCGGGCGTCGAGATCAAGCCGATCAGGCAGGCCAACGGCGCGTCCGACTTCAACGAGGTCTATTTCACCGACGTGAAAATTCCCGACGCGCAGCGGCTCGGCGCGGTCAATGACGGCTGGAACGTGTCGCTGACGACGCTGATGAACGAGCGGATGTCGATCGGCGCCGGGGTTTCGACCGGCTTTCCGGAGCTGTTCGAATTCTGCAGCAACCTGATGCTGGAAGAAGGCCCCGCGATCGACGATCGCAGCGTGCGCTCGAAACTCGCGAACTGGGCGGTGAAAGCGAGCGGCCTCAAATACACCAGTTTCCGCGCGATCTCGGCGCTGTCGAAGGGCGACCGGCCGGGGCCCGAAAATTCCATCGGCAAGCTGGTCGCAGGGTCGATGGTCCAGGATATCGCGGCCTACGCTCTGGACCTGCAAGGCGCCGCCGGCGTGTTGAGCGGGCCCGACGACGCCGAGGCGGCAGGAAAATTCCAGGCGATGCTGCTGCGCGCCCCCGGCACCCGGGTCGAGGGCGGCACCGACGAGATCATGCGCAACATCATCGCCGAGCGGGTGCTCGGCCTGCCCGGCGATATCCGCGTCGACAAGGACGTGGCGTTCAACAGGATACCGACCAAGGGACGCACGTGATGCCCGGCGCCGGCACTATTTCCTGCCGTCGTCCCCGCGAAGGTCCCGGCAATCCATCCCCTTCGAAACGACTCTTCCGAACATGGATGGATACGCGGGTCAAGCCAGCGTATGACGCGATATATTCATCTCAGCGCGACGGCGCGCGGACCCGTATACACCGTGGTACTGTTCTGGAAGTGTGTTGCAACGATGACCCGTAGCCACAAGCGCCGGTGGTTATGGGTCCCCGCTTTCCGCGGGGACGATGAATTGAGAGGATTACGCCCATGAATTTCGACGACACCCCGCAGGAAGCGGCGTTCCGCGCCGAGGCGCGACAATGGGTCGACGCCAATGCGCCGAAGCAGTACGAGGCCGAGCTGTCGAAGGCGTCGCTGGGCCGCATCCGCCTTGCCAAGGAAGAGATCGTCGATGTCGGCAAGGCCTGGCAGAAGAAGAAGGCCGACGCCGGCTGGGCCTGCCTGCACTGGCCGAAGGAATATGGCGGGCGCGGCGCGACACCGATCGAGCGCGTGATCTGGCAGCAGGAAGAGGGTGTCTACGGCAAGCTGACCCAGCCGTTCCAGATCGGCGAGGGCATGTGCGGGCCGACCGTGATGGCCTATGGCAGCGAGGAGCACAAGCGGCACTATCTGCCGAAGCTTGCCTCCGGCGAACAGATCTGGTGCCAGTTGTTTTCCGAGCCCGCCGGCGGCTCCGACGTCGCCGGACTGCGTACCCGCGCGGAGAAAAGCGGCGACGACTGGATCGTCAATGGCCAGAAAATCTGGACCTCGGGCGCACATTATTCCGACTATGGCCTCTTGATCACGCGCACCGATCCCGACGTGCCCAAGCACAAGGGCCTGACCATGTTCTTCCTCGACATGAAAAGCCCGGGCGTCGAGATCAAGCCGATCAGGCAGGCCAACGGCATGCAGGAATTCAACGAGGTATTCTTCACCGACGTCAAGATCCCCGATCACCAGCGCCTCGGCGCGGTCGGCGACGGCTGGAGCGTATCGCTGACGACGCTGATGAACGAGCGGATGTCGATCGGCGCGCGGCTCGCCACCGGCTTTCCGGAAATGTTCGATTTCTGCTCGAACCTGATGACCGAGGACGGCCCGGCGATCGACGATCGCGCCACCCGCTCGAAGCTTGCGGGCTGGGCGGTGAAGGCAAGCGGCCTGAAATACACCAGCTACCGCGCGATTTCCGCGCTGTCCAAGGGTGAGCGTCCGGGACCCGAAAATTCCATCGGCAAGCTGGTGGCCGGATCGATGCTGCAGGATATTGCGATGCACGCGATGGACCTGCAGGGCGCCGCCGGCGTATTCACCGGCGCGGCGGAGGAAGAGGCGCGCGGACAATTCCAGCAGATGCTGCTGAGTTCGCCGTCGATGCGCATCGCCGGCGGTACCGACGAAATCCTGCGCAACATCATCGCCGAGCGCGTGCTCGGCTTGCCCGGCGATATCCGCGTCGACAAGGACGTGCCGTTCAACAGGATCCCGACCAAGGGGCGGTAAACTCCCGCTTGGCTCCGGATGCAGCGCAGCAGCGGGAAGGACGCTGCAGCGCGTCCGGGACGCGATACAGAGCCGGAGGAATCAATGACACAACAGCAAGCCCCCATCGACGTCCTCGAAACGCTCCTGCGCGAACGCTACTCGGTTCGTGCGTTCAAGCCGGAGCCGGTGCCGCATGCCACGATCGAGCGGGTGCTGAACGCGGCGCAGCGCACGGCGTCATGGTGCAACAGCCAGCCATGGCAGGTCGTGATCGCGAGCGGCGAGGCGAAAGAAGGCTTCCGTAAGGCGATCTATGCCGAGGCCGCATCCGGCGCGCCGGCGGACGGCGACTTCGAATTCCCGCGCGAATATGCCGGGGTCTATCTCGAGCGCCGCCGGGAAAGCGGTTTTCAGCTTTACAATACGCTCGGGATCGCGCGCGGCGACAAGGCGGCATATGCAAAGCAGGCGCTGGAGAACTACAATTTCTTCGGCGCTCCGCATGTCGCCGTCATCCATACCGACGAGGCGCTGGGTATTTACGGCGCGATCGATTGCGGCGCCTATGTCGGCAATTTCATGCTGGCGGCGCAGGCGCTCGGTCTCGGCAGCATTCCACAAGCCGCGCTGGCGCGTCACTCCGGAATGATCCGCCGGCATTTCAACCTCGGCGACGACCGCCGCGTGGTGTGCGGCATCTCGTTCGGCTTCGCCGACCGCGACCACAGGATCAACAGCTACCGCACCTCGCGCGCCGGCGTTGCCGAGACCGTGAGGTTCGTGGCGTGAACGCCGAGGCGACGAAACGTCCTTGAATTGCGTGTCAGCTGCGATTGCGCCGGTGGAGCGAATCGGCGGCGCCGGCGTTATGCGCCGCGCGGTCTCGAACCTGCGTGCGTGAACCGCCGCTCCGCGCAGGAAATATCCCCCGCGGCTTTGTCGCGGGGGGATCGGAATACGGTCACCTCTCCCGCTTGCGGGGAGAGGTGAGGAGCTTGCGTCTCAGTTGGTGATGTCGCCGCTGATGATGTCGCCGAACAGGTCCCACTTCTCGCCCTTGAAGCGCATCATCTGCAACTGGCTGATGGGAGCGAAATCGGTGGCGCCGGTGTTGATCTTGACGCCGGGCAGCAGGGTGTCTGGCGTAAAATCCTTCAGGCTCGCCGCCTGCTTCATGACGTTGGCGCGGGTGAGATCGTCGCCGCACATCTCCAGCGTCTTCGCCAGCGTCTGCGCAACGCCGTAACCGTAGACGATCGAGCCGTCGTTCTTGTCGGCGCCAGGCATGTACTTGTCCACGAAGGCGATCCATTTCTTGAAATCGGCATCGGTCGACCACTGCGGATCGGCGCCGTCCTTGGCGTAGGCCGCCGACAGCACGCCCTGGCTCGCTTCCAGTCCGGCCGGCTTCATCACGCCGCCGACCGACGCCGAGACGTTGGAGACGATCTGCAGCGGCTTCCAGTCGATCTCGCCGATTTTCTTGATCGCCTGCGCCGCAAATTTCGGCGTGGTGATGTTGATGAACACGTCGGCGCCGCTGGATTTCAGCTTGACGATATGACCGTCGATCGACGGCTCCGAGGTCTCGTAGCTTTCTTCCGCCACGATCAACGAAGTCTTGGCGCCGAGACCGTCCTTCAGGCCCTTGAGGTAGTCCTTGCCAAAATCGTCGTTCTGGTAGAACACCGCGATCTTGGCGTCGGGCTTCTCCTTCAACAGGTACTTGGCGTAGATGCGCGCCTCGCTCTGGTAGGAGGGCTGCCAGCCCATGGTCCATGGAAAATCCTTCGGATCGTTCCACTTGGTGGCGCCGGTGGCGACGAACAGTTGCGGCACCTTCTTGGCGTTCAAATATTTCTGGATCGCGGTGTTGGACGGCGTGCCGAGCGGATTGAAGACCAGCAGCACCTCGTCGCTTTCGACCAGTTTGCGCACCTGCTCGACCGCCTTCGGCGGCGAGTAGCCGTCGTCATAGGTGACGAAATTGATCTTGCGGCCCTTGATGCCGCCATTGTCGTTGATCATCTTGAAATACGCTTCTTCGGTCTTGCCGATCACGCCGTAGGCCGAAGCGGGGCCGCTGTAGGGCATGATGTTGCCGATCTTGATTTCGGTGTCGCTGGCGCCGGTATCGTATTTCTTCTGGGCGAGCGCGCTGCCGCTGAAGGCGGCGAAAGCGAACGCCGCCGCCGTGAACGCGGCCGCTCGGTATTGGTGTCTGGAAAGCATAACTTCTCCTTCTCGTTCTTAGTTTTTCCTGATCTTGCCGATCAGGCTCTGGGCGACGAATGCGACCTGCCTTGCGCCGTGCGGCACGAGGAAGATGACGATGAACAGCAACACCCCGAACACCGCGCCCGAGAGGCCTTTGGAGATCCCCTCCGCGATGTTGGGAACGAACACGATGAAGGCCGAACCGACGATCGATCCCGGCAGCCATCCGACGCCGCCGACCACCATGCCCAAAAACAGCGCGATCGCGAGCTGGATGGTGTAGCTGTCGGGGGCGACGAACTGCACCGCGATGGCGCCCAGACCGCCCGCGACGCCGGTGATGCCGGCGCTGACGCCGAACGCCAGGGTCTTGTACAGCGCGACGTCGACGCCCATGGCGGAAGCCGCGATCTCATTGTCGCGGATCGCCATCATGGCGCGGCCGGAGCGCGATTTCAGGAGGTTGACCGAGGCGATGTAGATGCCGACCGAAATCGCCAGCGTGAAATAATACAGCCACATGTCCTGCGACATCGGCAGCCCGAACGGCGCATCGGGTTTGGTCACGACAAGGCCCTGCACGCCGCCGGTCCAGTGCTCGAAAAAGCCGAGCTTCAACAGTTGCGGCATGGCGGTCGCAAGCGCGAAGGTCGCCAGCGCGAGGTAGACGCCGCTCAGCCGCAGCGCCGGCAGCCCGAACAAAAAGCCGAAGGCAAAACAGATCAGTCCGGCAAGGGGCAGCGTCAGCGCGTAGTTCATACCGGCGTGCTCGATCAGGATCGCCGACGTATAGGCGCCCACGGCGTAGAACGCGCTCTGCCCGAGCGAGAACTGTCCGCTGCCGCCGGTCAGGATGTTGAGCGCAAGAACCGCGATGCCGTAGATCAGTACCGTGGTCAGCTGGAAGATGATGAAGTTTTTCACGACCAGCGGAACCAGGAGGAACAGCAGCAGTACGGTCAGCGAGGTGCCGAGGCCGAGCGTCATGGCCTTCTTGGGAACGGCATCGATCGCGGGGGCTTCGGTGACGGTTTCCTGAACGGCGCTCATGATCAAACTCGCTTTACGATGGGCCGGCCGAACAGGCCCGCCGGTTTGACGACCAACACGGTGATGATCAGCGCCAGCGCGATCGGCAGTTTCAGCTCATTGCCGACACCCGGAATATAGGTTCCGGCAAGATTTTCGAACACGCCGACCAGGAAACCGCCGACCACGGCGCCGAGCGGACTGGTCAGGCCGCCCAGCACCGCGGCGGCAAATCCGTAGATCAGCACCCCGCCCATCATGTTAGGCTCCAGGAACACCACCGGCGCGATCAGGATGCCGGCAATGGAGCCGATCGCGGCGGCCATGCCCCAGCCCAGCGCGATCATCCAGGAGGTGTTGATGCCGACCAGCCGCGCCGATTCCGGCAACGATGCGGCGGCGCGCATGGCCAGGCCGATGCGGGTGAACTGAAAGAAGAAGTACAGCAGGATCAGCAGGATCACGGTGACGCCGATCATGCCGGCCTGATGGGTCGAGATCAGCTGGCTGCCAAGAAACGGCGACGATCCGAACGGCGTCGGATACTGCTTGATGGTGAAATCCCAGATCAGCCCGGCGACGCTGTTGATGATCGCAAACAGCGCGATGAAACCGGCGACGTTGGTCAGGATCGGCGCCTTCGCCAGCGGCTTGAACAGCAGGCGTTCGATCACGATGCCGCCGGCGAAGGAGAACGCCAGCGTGAGCAGGAAGGCCCACCAGTAGGGCACGCCCCATTGCATCAATTGCCAGGAGAAGAAGGTCGAGAACATCGCCATCTCGCCCTGGGCGAAATTGAGGTGATCGATCGCCTGGTAGATCATGACGACGGCGAGCGCCATGCAGGCATAGATCGCGCCGGTGGCGATGCCGGCCAGCACCTGGTTGGTGAATAGCTCCATGGCCGCTCCTCAATATCCGAGATAGGATTTACGGACGTCTTCGTTGTTCGCGATGTCATTGGCTTTCCCCGACATCACGATACGGCCGGTTTCGATCACATAGGCGGTGTCGGCGAGCTCCAGCGCCAGTTGCGCGTTCTGCTCCACCACAAGGATGGTGACCTTGTCGTCGCGGTTGATCTTGCCGAGGATCTTGAACAGGTCGCGCACGATCAGCGGCGCCAGGCCGAACGAGGGTTCGTCCAGGAGCATCAGCCGCGGTCGCAGCATCAGCGCGCGCGCGACCGCAAGCATCTGCTGTTCGCCGCCCGAGAGCGTCCCGGCCTGCTGGGTGTGCCGCTGCTTCAGGACCGGGAAGTGGTCGTACATGCGCTCGATGTCGGAGACGACGCCGCCCTTGTCCTTCCGGGTGATGGCGCCGAGCTGGAGGTTTTCTTCCACCGTCATGGTGGTGAAGGTGCCGCGGCCTTGCGGCACGTGGGCGATGCCGAGCCGAACGATATTCTCGGTCGAGCGGTTGCCGAGCGGCGCGCCGTCGAATTCGATCGATCCGGTGGAGCGCACCATGTTGCAGATCGCGCGCAGGGTGGTGGTCTTGCCGGCGCCGTTGGCGCCGAGCAGGGTGGTCAGGCTGCCCTCGTTGAGAGCGAAGCTCAGGCCGTGCAGCGCCTGCACCTGGCCGTAATAGGCTCTGAGGTCCTTGACGTTGAGCATCGACGTCATTGGTCCTTGCTCCCCAGATAGGCCTTGATGACATCGGGGTCGGCCTGGACCTGGGCCGGCGTGCCTTCGGCGAGCTTCCTGCCGAAATTCAGCGCCACCACATGGTCGGCGATCGACATCACCAGCCCCATGTGATGTTCAACCAGCAGAACCGTGACATTCCGGTCGTCGCGAATCCGCCGGATCAGGTCGCCGAGAACGTGGACTTCCTCATGGTTGAGACCGCCGGCCGGCTCGTCGAGCAGCAGGATTTTCGGCTGCGCGGCGAGCGCGCGCGCAAGTTCGACGCGTTTCTGGGTCCCGAACGGCAGGCCGGCGACGACGGTATGCGCGACGTCTTCAAGGTCCAGATAGCGGAGGATCTCATGGACGCGTTCGTTGATCTCGGCCTCGGCGCGGCGAATCTTTTTCAACTTCAGGCTGTCGCTGATGATGTCGCTCCTGGTGCGGGCGTGGGTTCCGACCCGTACATTGTCGAGCACCGTGAGGTTGGGAAACAATGCGACGTTCTGGAAGGTGCGGCCGATCCCGATTTCGGCGATCTTGTGCGCCGGACGGGTCAGGATGCTCGTTCCTTCGAGCAGGATGTCGCCCTTGCTGGGCTGATACAATCTGGAAAGGCAATTGAACAGCGTGGTCTTGCCGGCGCCGTTCGGTCCGATCAAGCCGAGGATCTTTCCCCTGTGCATGTCGAAGGATACGCCGTTCAAGGCGACGATGCCGCCGAACACGACGCTGACGTCGTGAACCGCAAGCAGGGGAGCCGCCGAACCGGCCTCGCCCTGCGCGAGTTGTGCCTGCATCATATCGTCCGGCCCCGCAGGCCGTACCGGCAGACGCTACCTGATCCCCTCGACCACACGTGCAACTTTCCCTCCTGGTTTCATCTTTTTGGTTTCTTGTTTTTTTGATTGTGGCGCCGCGCCGCCGAGCGCGGCTTCGATGTTCCTTACCATCGCCACGAGACGAGGTCCAATGTCGTTGCGAAGCCGATCTTCCGTGAAACGGAATGCGGGCGCGCCGCAGTTGAATGCATAAGGACCGGTTCCGTCATTCAGCTTCAGGGCCACACCAACAGCGTGCACGTCGTCCTGCCACTCGCCCACGGAAAGCGTAAACCCCATGCGTTCGACCATTTCGCCGGCGCGTTCGATGCCGTCGCGCATTCTCGACCAGCGGCCGCCGTAATACTCGCGGAGCTCGCGCAACAATGAGGCGCGCTCCTCGTCGGGCAGCGCCCAGATATAGGCGCGTCCCATCGCCGTGGTGGCGATAGGTATTCGCGAACCGACATCGAGTTGAACGCCGAGCGCAAGACCGTTCCGGCTTTGACCGACATAGATCATGCTGAGACGATCGCGGGCGCCGATCGCCACAGCTCCTCCGGTTTCCCGCATGACTTCTTCGCGGAAGGATTCGGACAGGTGCCGAACGCCGAGATTTGCAAGGGCGGCATACCCCAGCGCCATGGCTGCCGGCGCGAGTTGATATTTCTCGAACCGCGGAACCTGTGTAAGGTAGCCGAGCTTGGTCAAGGTGTAGGTCAGCCGCGAAATGGTCGGCTTAGGCAAATTCGTACGGGCCGCAATCTCTTGATTGCCGAGAAGTCCGTCGTTGGGACGAAATGCGCGCAACACATCGAGGCCGCGGGACAGCGCGACGACGAAGCTGCGATCGGTCGCCGCTTTCTTGGCTGGACGCTTCATACCCTGCTGCCGTGCCGATCTCGTTGACAACGGACGTGCTTCAAAATAACCCTCCCTGTCAAGATGTGGAATTAAATTCCGCAGTGCGAAATCAATCAAGAGCCAGACGTTCAAGGAGAGTTCCGTGAGTGAAGTCGTCAAGATCGAACGCCGCGACGTGATTGCCATCGTCACAGTCGACAGTCCTCCGGTGAACGCACTCAGCGCGGCAGTTCGTCGCGGCATCTTTGAATGCGTCAAAACCGCCGCCGACGATCCGCAAGTGAAGGCCATCGTTCTCACCTGCGCCGGCCGCACCTTCATCGCCGGCGCCGATATCACCGAATTCGGCAAGCCGCCGCAGCCGCCCGGGCTGGCGCAGGTGATTTCCGAACTGGAAAATTGTTCGAAGCCGACCATCGCCGCAATTCATGGCACCGCATTGGGGGGCGGGCTCGAAGTCGCGCTCGGCTGCCATTTCCGCGTCGCCGTCAAGGACGCAAGGCTCGGGCTGCCGGAAGTGAAACTCGGCCTGCTGCCGGGCGCCGGCGGCACGCAGCGGCTGCCGCGCGCGGTGGGTCCGGAACTCGCGGTCAAGATGATCGTCGGCGGCGACCCGATCGGCGCTTCGGAAGCCTTGAAGCAAGGCCTGATCGACGAAATCGTCGAAGGGCCGGCGTCGGGCGGCGAAGCCTTTGCGCGCAAGGTGCTGGCCGAAAACCGGCCGCTGCGCAAATTGCGCGACGACGACAGCAAGCTTGCGGCGGCAAAAGCCGACCGCTCGATCTTCACGGGTGCGGTCGCGGCGCTCACCAAAAAGGCGCGCGGGCTGGAAGCGCCGTTCGCGGCCGCCGACGCGGTCGGCGCCGCGATCGACCTGCCGTTCGACGAAGGCCTGAAAAAGGAACGCGAAAGCTTCATGAAGCTGGTCGCCGGCGATCAGTCCAAGGCGCAGCGCTATGCGTTCTTCTCCGAGCGCGAGGCGGCGAAGATCGCCGGCGTCCCCGAAGGCACCAAGCCGCGCAAGGTCGAGCGCGTCGCCATCATCGGCGCCGGCACCATGGGCGGCGGCATCGCGATGTCGTTTGCCAATGCCGGACTTCCGGTGACGCTGATCGAAACCGGCGACGAGCAGCTCAAGCGCGGCATGGGCGTGATGCAGAAGAACTACGAGGCCACCGCGGCGCGCGGCGGCATCCCCGCCGACGCGCCGGCCAAGCGCATGGGCCTGATCGACGGCAAGGTCGGGCTCGAACATGTCAAAGATGCCGATCTCATCATCGAGGCGGTGTTCGAAACCATGGCGATCAAGAAGGAAGTTTTCACCGCGCTTGATAAATACGCCAAGCCGGGCGCGGTGCTTGCCAGCAACACCTCGTATCTCAACATCGACGAGATCGCCAAGGTGACGAACCGTCCGCAGGACGTGCTCGGCATGCATTTCTTCTCGCCGGCCAATGTGATGAAGCTGTGCGAGATCGTGCGCGCCGACAAGACCGCGCCGGACGCGCTGACCACCGCGGTCGCGGTCGCCCGCAAAATCGCAAAGGTGCCGGCGGTGGTCGGCGTCTGCGACGGCTTTGTCGGCAACCGCATGCTGGCGCAGCGCGGCAAGCAGGCGGAGAAGCTGCTGTTCGAAGGCGCGCTGCCGCAGCAGGTCGATGCCGTGGTGACGAAATTCGGCATGCCGATGGGCCCGTTCGCGATGGGCGATCTCGCCGGCCTCGATATCGGCTGGCGCTCGCGCAAGGACCGCGGCATCAAGTCGGAGATTGCGGATGCGCTGTGCGAAGCCGGCCGTTTCGGGCAGAAGACCGGCAAGGGCTATTACAAATACGAGGCGGGATCGCGCGCGGCGATGCCGGATCCGGAAGTGGAGAAGCTGATCGACGAGACGCTGCAGCGGCTCGGGCGCAAGCGCCGCACTGTCAGCGACGACGAGATCCTCGAGCGCATGATGTATCCGATGATCAACGAGGGCGCCCGGATCCTGGAGGAGAAAGTCGCCGCGCGGCCAAGCGACATCGACGTGATCTGGCTCTACGGCTACGGCTGGCCGATCTATCGCGGCGGACCGATGTTCTATGCCGATCAGGTCGGCCTCAAGCACATCGCCGACCGGCTGTCGTACTACGCCAGGGAAACCAGCGATCCGTCGCTGGAACCGGCGCCGTTGCTGAAGCGCCTCGCCGCCGAAGGCAAGACGTTTGCGTCGCTGGCGCAGACGGCGAAAGCCGCGGCGTAAGGCGGATGGCGGAAACCTTCAACCCGTCGTCCCCGCGAAGGCGGGGACCCATACTCCCAGAAGTCTCGGTTAGCATAATGAGACCAAAGCCAGCCTTCAAAACTAGCCTCGGTGGTTATGGGTCCCCGCCTTCGCGGGGACGACGTGGAGAAGTGGGTGCATGATTCACCCCGTCGCTGGAACCGGCGCCGTTGCGCAAGCGCCTCGCCGCCGAAGGCAAGACGTTTGCGTCGCTGGCGCAGACGGCGAAAGCCGCGGCGTAAGGCGGATGGCGCATTACTCTCACACGTCATTCCGGGATGCGCCTTTTGGCGTAGGCCCGGAATCCATACCCACGACCGTGGTTATGGATTCCGGGCTCGCTCACAAAGCGCTCGCGCCCCGGAATGACGGGAGGCCTGCATGATTCACCCCGGCGAGAAATTCTATCCGGAAGGCGTGCATTGGGACGATCCGATCGCGCGCGGCACGCTGCCGGACCTGATGGCGAAGGCGGCGACGGATTTCGGCGCGCGGCCGGCGATCGAATTTCGCGACAAGTCGATCAGCTATGCGGACCTGGAAAACAAGGTTGAAGTCGCCGCCTCGGCGTTCCTGCGTGCGGGCTATGGCAAGAACACCTCGGTGGCGCTGTTCCTCGGCAATTCCCCGGACCATCCGGTGAATTTCTTCGGCGCGCTGAAGGCGGGCGCCCGCGTGGTGCATCTGTCCGCGCTCGACGGCGAGATCGCGCTGTCGCACAAGCTCAGCGATTCCGGCGCGCGCATTCTGGTCACCAGCGACCTTGCGGCGCTGCTGCCGACGGCGCTGAAATTTCTCGCCAAGGGGCTGCTGGACCGGCTGATCGTCTGCGAGGACGACGCGTGGGGCGCGGTCGGCAACCCGCACGTTCCGATTCCGGACGATCCGCGCATCGTCAGCTTCGGCACCTTCGTCACCGGCGCAACCAGGCCGGCGCAATGGCCGTCCATCTCGGCCGACGATATCGCGCTGCTGCAATATACCGGCGGCACTACCGGCCTGCCCAAGGGCGCGATGCTCAGCCATGGCAATCTCACCTCGGCGGTGTCGATCTACGAGGTCTGGAACGCGCCGACGCGCGCCGAACGCAACGCCATCGAGCGCGTGATCTGCGTGCTGCCGCTGTTTCATATCTTTGCGCTGACCGTGGTGATGCTGGCGAGCCTCAAGCATGGCAACCTGATGTCGCTGCACCAGCGCTTCGACGTCGAGGCCGTGATGCGCGACATCGAGGTCAAGCGCGCGACGGTATTTCCCGGCGTGCCCACGATGTGGATCGCCATCGCCGCCCTGCCGGATCTCGACAAGCGCGATTTTTCGTCGCTGGTTGTTGCCGGATCGGGCGGTGCGCCGCTGCCGGTCGAGGTCGCAAAAATCTTCGAGGCCAGGACCGGCATGAAGCTCAAGAGCGGCTGGGGCATGACCGAGACCTGCTCGCCCGGCACCAGCCACCCCAAGGAGGGACCGGACAAGCCGGGCTCGATCGGGCTGATGCTGCCCGGCATCGAGCTCGACGTGGTGTCGCTCGAGGATCCGACGAAGGTGCTCGCGCCCGGCGAAGTCGGCGAAATCCGCATCCGCGGTCCGAACGTCACCAAAGGCTACTGGAACCGGCCGCAGGAAACCGCCGACGCCTTTGTCGGCGACCGCTTCCTGACCGGCGATATCGGCACCATGGACGACGACGGCTATTTCTATCTGGTCGACCGCAAGAAGGACATGATCATCTCCGGCGGCTTCAATGTCTATCCGCAGATGATCGAGCAGGCGATCTACACCCATCCCGCGGTGCAGGAAGTGATCGTGATCGGCATTCCCGACGCCTATCGCGGCGAGGCGGCGAAGGCTTTTGTCAAGCTGCGCGCCGGCGCCAATCCGTTCAGCGTCGAGGACCTGCGCGCCTTTCTAGCCGGCAAGCTCGGCAAGCACGAGCTGCCGGCCGCGCTCGACTTTGTCGATGAGCTGCCCCGCACCTCGGTCGGCAAGCTCTCGCGCCACCAATTGCGCAATGGTCAGCCCGCGCCACAACCGCAACCCAGACATCAGCAACTCGCAACAGGAGGTCGTTCATGACCGACGCAGTTATCGTCTCCACCGCCCGCACCCCGATCGGCAAGGCCTATCGCGGCGCCCTCAATGCCACCGAAGGCGCAACGCTGCTTGGCCACGCCATCGGCCAGGCCGTGGCGCGCGCCAAACTCGATCCGAAGGAGATCGAGGACGTGGTGATGGGCGTCGCCATGCAGCAGGGCGCCACCGGCGGCAACATCGCGCGCAAGGCGCTGCTGCGCGCCGGCATCCCGGTGACCACCGCCGGCACCACCATCGACCGGCAATGCGCCTCCGGCCTGCAGGCGATCGCGCTGGCGGCGCGCTCGGTGATCTTCGACGGCGTCGAGATCGCGATCGGCGGCGGCGGCGAATCGATCAGCCTGGTGCAGAACGACCACGCCAACAAATTCCATGCGGTCGATCCTGAACTGGTGGCGATCAAGAAGGACGTCTACATGGCGATGCTGGACACCGCCGAGACGGTGGCCAGGCGCTACAACATATCGCGCGAGCGCCAGGACGAATATTCGCTGGAAAGCCAGCGCCGCACCGCGTCCGCCCAGCAGGGCGGCAGGTTCAACGACGAACTGGCGCCGATCACCACCAGGATGGGCGTCGCCGACAAGGCCACCGGCGAGGTTTCATTCAAAGACGTGACGCTGTCGAAGGATGAAGGCCCCCGTCCGGAAACCACCGCCGAAGGCCTCGCCGGCCTCAAGGCCGTGCGCGGCGAAGGTTTTACGATTACCGCCGGCAATGCCAGCCAGTTGTCCGATGGCGCCAGCGCGACGGTCGTCATGAGCGACAAGCTCGCCGCCCAGAAAGGCCTGAAGCCGCTCGGCATCTTCCGTGGCTTCGTCTCCGCCGGCTGCGAGCCGGATGAAATGGGGATCGGGCCGGTATTCGCGGTGCCGCGGCTGCTCAAGCGTCACGGCCTCACCGTCGACGATATCGACCTGTGGGAATTGAACGAAGCCTTCGCGGTTCAGGTGCTGTATTGCCGCGACAAGCTCGGCATCGATCCGGAAAAGCTCAACGTCAACGGCGGCGCCATCGCGGTCGGGCACCCCTACGGCATGTCCGGCGCACGGCTCGCGGGCCACGCCTTGATCGAAGGCCGCCGGCGCAAGGCCAAATATGCGGTGGTGACCATGTGCGTCGGCGGCGGCATGGGCTCGGCGGGTTTGTTCGAGGTGCTGCAGTAACACGCCGGCGGCGTCCCCGCGAAGGCGGGGACCCATACACGCCGGCGTTTTGTTTTGGCATTGTGGTGGCCACTTTTCGCCACCACGAATGCCGGAGGTTATGGGTCCCCGCCTTCGCGGGGACGACAGGGTAGCTCACAGGAGGATCCGATGGATCTCAGCTTCAGCAAGGAAGAAGTGGCGTTTCGTGACGAGGTGCGGGCGTTCTTCAAGGAGAACGTGCCGCCCGCAGCGCGGCAGAAACTGCAGGAGGGCCGCCATATCTCCAAGGACGAGATGGTGCAATGGTGGCGCATCCTGAACAAGAAGGGCTGGCACGTCTCGCACTGGCCGAAGGAATATGGCGGCACCGGCTGGAGCTCGGTGCAGCATTATATCTTCAACGAGGAGCTGCAGATGGCGCCGGCGCCGGCGCCGCTGGCGTTCGGCGTCAGCATGGTCGGCCCGGTCATCTACACCTTCGGCAGCGAGGCGCAGAAGAAGCATTTCCTGCCGCGCATCGCCAATGTCGACGACTGGTGGTGCCAGGGCTTTTCCGAGCCGGGCTCGGGGTCGGACCTCGCCTCGCTCAAGACCAGGGCCGAGCGCCGCGGCGATAAATACATCGTCAACGGCCAGAAGACCTGGACCACGCTCGCGCAGTATGCGGACTGGATTTTCTGCCTGTGCCGCACCGATCCGTCGGCGAAGAAGCAGTCGGGCATCTCCTTCATCCTGATCGACATGAAGTCAAAGGGCATTACGGTGCGGCCGATCCAGACCATCGACGGCGGCGTCGAGGTCAACGAGGTGTTCTTCGACGACGTCGAGGTGCCGGTCGAGAACCTGGTCGGCGAGGAGAACAAGGGCTGGGACTATGCCAAATTCCTGCTCGGCAATGAGCGCACCGGCATCGCCCGGGTCGGCGTCTCCAAGGAACGGATTCGCCGCATCAAGGAACTGGCGTCCAAGGTCGAGTCCGGCGGCAGGCCGGTGATGGAAGATACGAAATTCCGCGAAAAACTGGCGGAGGTCGAGATCGAGCTGAAGGCGCTTGAATTGACGCAGTTGCGCGTGGTCGCCGACGAAGGCAAGCACGGCAAGGGCAAGCCCAATCCGGCGTCCTCGGTGCTAAAGATCAAGGGCTCCGAAATCCAGCAGGCCACCACCGAGCTTTTGATGGAAGTGATCGGCCCGTTCGCGGCTCCTTACGACGAACATGGCGACGACGGCAGCAACGAGGCCATGGACTGGACCGCGCAGATCGCACCGAGCTACTTCAACAACCGCAAGGTCTCGATCTACGGCGGCTCCAACGAGATCCAGCGCAACATCATCACCAAGGCGGTGCTGGGGTTGTAGGGGCGCGGGGCGCGTGTCTTCGCGCGAACCCGGAATCGCGAGCGAACAGCTTCTGGATTCCAGGTCTGCGCCAAGAGGCGTGTCCCGGAATGACACTCTCCCTCGTCATTCCGGGGCGGAGCAAAGCGAACGAGTCCGGAATCCATAACCACGAGTGGAATTATGGATTCCCGGCCCACGCCAAGAGCGTGTCCCGGAATGACGAATTGGTTTGGTTGGTGAGGAAATAAGAAATGGATTTTGATCTATCCGAGGAGCAGCGGCTTCTCAAGGACAGCGTCGATGGGCTCTTGAACGATTCCTACGACTTCGACAGCCGCAAGAAATACGGCAAGGAAAAGGGCGGCTGGAGCAGAAGCGTCTGGGCAAAACTCGCCGAGCAGGGCCTGCTCGGGCTGCCGTTCGCCGAAGACGATGGCGGCTTCGGCGCCGGCGCGGTGGAGACCATGATCGTGATGGAAGCGCTGGGCAAGGCGCTGCTGCTGGAGCCCTATCTGGCGACCGTGGTGCTCGGCGGCGGATTCCTGCGCCGCGGCGGCTCGGCCGCGCAGAAAGCCGCTCATATCCCCGGCATCATCGACGGCAGCAGGACCATGGCGTTCGCGCAGCTCGAGAAGAACTCGCGCTACGAGCTCGCCGACGTGTCGACGTCGGCCAAGAAAAAGGGCGACGGCTGGGTCATCGACGGCGAAAAATTCGTCGTGCTCAATGGCGACAGCGCCGACACGCTGATCGTCACCGCGCGCACCAAGGGAGGGCAGCGCGACGCCGGCGGCATCGGCGTATTCCTGGTGCCCGGCAACGCCAAGGGCGTCTCGAAAAAAGGCTATCCGACCCAGGACGGCCTGCATGCCGCCGACATCACCTTCACCGGCGTCGAGGTCGGCGCGGATGCCGCGATCGGCGATCCGGAAAACGGCCTGGCCTTGATCGAGCAGGTGGTCGACGACGCGCGCATCGCGTTGTGCGCCGAAGCGGTCGGCGCGATGGACGAATCGCTGAAATCCACCGTCGAGTACCTCAAGACCCGCACCCAGTTCGGCGTGCCGATCGGCTCGTTCCAGGTGCTGCAGCATCGCGCCGCCGACATGTTCGTCGCGGTCGAGCAGGCCCGCAGCATGTCGATGTTCGCCACCATGGCGGCGGATTTCGACGACGCCAAAGCGCGCGCCAATGCGGTCGCGGCCGCCAAGGTGCAGATCGGCAAGTCGGCCAAGTTCGTCGGCCAGCAGGCGGTTCAGTTGCACGGCGGCATCGGCATGACCATGGAGGCCAAGATCGGCCATTACTTCAAGCGCCTGACCATGATCGAGAACACCTTCGGCGATACCGACTATCATCTGCGCCGCGTCAGCGAGCAGGGCGGGCTGGTGTAATCCCTCAACCGTCATTGCCGGGCTTGCCCCGGCAATCCATCACTCTTCACAAGAATCCTTCGAAGAGGATGGATGCGCGGGTCAAGCCCGCGCATGACGCAAGAAAACTGGGAGACGGACTTGAACAACACCCCCTTCGATCTAACCGGCCGGGTCGCCGTCATCACCGGCTCCAGCCGGGGCATCGGCCGTTCCTCGGCCGAGCTGCTGGCGAAACTCGGTGCAAAAGTGGTGATCTCCAGCCGCAAGGCCGACGCCTGCGAGGAGGTTGCCGCCGGCATCCGCAAGGACGGCGGCGACGCCCATGTCATCGCCTGCAACATCGCGCGCAAAAACGAGGTCGATGCGCTGATCGCCGGCGCCACCCGGCATTACGGCAGGATCGACATCCTGGTCTGCAACGCGGCCGTCAATCCCTATTATGGTCCGCTGCTCGACATATCGGACGAAGCCTTCGACAAGATCATGGGCTCCAACGTCAAGAGCAACATCTGGCTGTGCAGCCAAGCGATCCCGCAGATGGCCGAGCGCGGCGCCGGCTCGGTGGTGATCATCTCCTCGATCGGCGGCCTGCGCGGCTCCACCGTGATCGGCGCCTACGGCATCTCCAAGGCGGCGGATTTCGCGCTGTGCCGCAGCCTCGCTGGGGAATGGGGCCCGAAGGGCGTGCGCGTCAACTGCATCGCGCCGGGCCTGGTCAGGACCGATTTCGCCCGCGCGCTGTGGGAAGACGAGGAGCGCCTGAAGCGCCGCTGCGCCACCACGCCCTTGCGCCGTATCGGCGAGCCCGACGAGATCGCCGGCGCGGTGGCCTATCTCGGCTCCGACGCCTCCAGCTTCATGACCGGACAGACCATCGTGATCGACGGCGGCGTGACGACGGCGTCGGTGTAAAAGCGCTGTCGTCCCGGCGAACGCCGGGACCCATAACCACCGTGCTTGTTGCTGTCCTATGACGTTAGTTCCGCGCTCTACTTGAGGCTTCCGCGTGTATGGGTCCCGGCGTTCGCCGGGACGACGTTGGGGCGATATTGACGTCTTCGCCGCAATCCGGTTGCTTCTCTCAAACATTCTCCGGGGAAGAACGCCGCCATGTCCTACGTCCTCGCCATTGATCAGGGCACCACCTCCTCGCGCGCGATCGTGTTCCGGCAGGACATCTCCGTTGCGGCACAAGCGCAGCAGGAATTCCCGCAGCATTTTCCGGCCTCCGGCTGGGTCGAGCACGAGCCCGAGGACATCTGGACCTCCACCGTCGTCACCTGCCGCGAGGCAATGAAGAAGGCAAACCTCGCCGCAAGGGACATCGCGGCGATCGGCATCACCAACCAGCGCGAGACCACCGTGGTGTGGGACCGCGCCACCGGTCAGGCCATCCATCGCGCCATCGTCTGGCAGGACCGCCGCACCGCCGACATTTGCGCGAAACTGAAGGCCGACGGCCATGAGCCCGTGATCTCGGCCAAGACCGGCCTGATCGTCGATCCGTATTTCTCCGGCACGAAAGTCGCGTGGATCCTCGATCACGTCCCCGGCGCGCGCGCGCGCGCGGAGCGCGGCGAATTGATGTTCGGCACCGTCGACGCCTATCTGCTGTGGCGGCTCACCGGCGGCAGGGTGCACGCAACCGACGCCACCAACGCCTCGCGCACCTTGCTGTTCAACATCCACCTCGGGCAATGGGATGACGAACTGCTGAGCATCCTGCGCGTGCCGCGCGCGATGCTGCCGGAGGTGGAAGACTCCTCGCACCAATTCGGCGACAGCATGCCCGAACTGTTCGGCGGCGCCATCGCCATCCGCGGCATCGCCGGCGACCAGCAGGCCGCCACCATCGGCCAGGCCTGCTTCGCGCCGGGCATGATTAAATCCACTTACGGCACCGGCTGCTTTGCTCTGCTCAACACCGGCGCCACGCCGGTCACTTCCTCCAACAAGCTGCTCACCACCATCGCCTACCAGCTCGACGGCAAACGCACCTACGCGCTGGAAGGCTCGATCTTCGTCGCGGGCTCCGCGGTGCAGTGGCTGCGCGACGGGCTGGGCGTCATCAAGCACGCCGCCGACACCGGCCCGCTCGCCGACCAGTCGGATCCGTCGCAAAGCGTCTATCTGGTGCCCGCCTTCGTCGGCTTGGGCGCGCCGTACTGGAATCCCCGCGTCCGCGGCGCGCTGTTCGGCCTCACCCGCAACACCACGCCGGCCGAACTCGCGCACGCCGCGCTGGAGAGCGTCTGTTACCAGACCTTCGATCTGTGGGCCGCGATGCGCGCGGACTGGCCCGAGGCCAAGGTCGCCAACACCGTGCTCCGCGTCGACGGCGGCATGACCGCCTCCGACTGGACCCTGCAGCGCCTCGCCGACCTGCTCGACGCGCCGGTCGACCGCCCGATGATCCAGGAGACCACCGCGCTCGGTGCGGCCTATCTGGCGGGGCTTTCCGCGGGCGTCTATCCGGAGCCCGAGAAATTCGCCGATAACTGGCGGCTGGAGCGCAGGTTCAAGCCGGTGATGAGTGCGGCGACAAGGGAGCGCAAGCTCGCCGGATGGAAGCGGGCGGTGAAGGGGCTGCTGGCCAGCGGCGAGGGGGAGGATGCTTGAGCGATGCTGCTTCCCGACGGCACTTCCGACGTTCCCGCCGGCAAGATCGCGGCCGTGGTCACGCATCTGGAGATGACCGAACGTCGGGCACTTCCTCCCGATCCGGACGGCGCATGGACGTTGCGCACGGTGCCGTCTCCGGATCTCGACTGGTTTCGCAATCTCTATCGCCGCGTCGGCGAGGAGTGGCTGTGGTTTTCGCGGTTGCAGATGCCCGATGCGGAACTGGCCGCGATCATTCGCTCGCCGATGGTCGACGTCCATGCGCTGATGCATGAGGGGCGCGACGAGGGGCTGCTCGAACTGGATTTTCGCGAGGCCGGCCAGTGCGAACTCGCCTTCTTCGGCGTCACCGCCGAGTTGATCGGCAGCGGCGCCGGCCGCTGGCTAATGAATCGCGCGCTGGAATTGGCATGGTCGCGGCAGGTCTCGCGGGTCTGGCTGCACACCTGCACGCTGGATCATCCGTCCGCGCTGGCGTTCTATCGGCGCTCGGGCTTCCGCCCGTTCCGGCGTCAGATCGAGATCGCGGAAGACCCGCGCCTTGCCGGAACGGCGCCGCGCAATGCCGCAAAGCATGTCCCGCTTATCGAATGATGTCCGTGCGCGATGCCGGCGGAGCGCTTCGCGAAGCGCTGCTTCGCAAATCGGAAGCGTCCAAATGTCTGAGCTGGCGCTGCGCCGCCGAGGGAGGTCCGTCATGCCCGGCCTTGTGCCGGGCATCCACGTCTTGGCGGTGGTTGGGCAACGAAAGACGTGGATGGCCGGGACGAGCCCTGCCATATGCACCCATCTCGGCGTCATTGCGGGGCTTGACTCGTCCATATGCACATATCTCGGCCGTCATTACCGGGCTTGACCCGGCAATCCATCCGCTTTGAAACGACTCTTGCGAAGATGGATGGATGCGCGGGTCAAGCCCGCGCATGACGAG